>NZ_JAGHQV010000013.1:0-132802 GCF_017744175.1 Thalassotalea sp. G20_0
GCTTTAAGGCACCCTGCGATTTGAACCACAAAGCACACAAAGAGCACAAAGGAAAAGAAAAGCTCTTCTTAGTGCTCTTTGTGTGCTTTGTGGTTCCAATTCAAATCTCTCAACCTGTATCAATCCCTATGTTTGCGGGGCTTTTAAGCTTAAGTCAGTGCCATTGCAGTTTAACCGGCGTTCCCTGAAAATAGACTCACCTGATAATGTTTTATCGTCGTATAATTGCCAGTCTGATTTTTTTTGTAAGGGATAACAATGCTCTTTCTCCTCTACCTTGTCCTGGGGGCTTGTGCCGGAGTAATGGCTGGTTTGTTTGGTATTGGTGGGGGGCTGATTATTGTTCCTGTACTGATCTTCAGCTTCACCGTCCAGGGTATGTCCCCTGAGGTTTTGACCCACATGGCGGTAGGCACATCCCTGGCTACCATGGTGGTCACATCGCTAAGCTCCATCAAAGCGCACCAGGATGCTGGAGCTGTTCAATGGGCGATATTTGTCACGTTAAGTGTCGGTATTCTTGCCGGTGCTTTTCTTGGGGTTTATACCGCCGTGAATTTGAGTGGGCACCTGTTGCAGAAGCTTCTTGGCGTATTTGCGATTCTGGTGTCAGCAAAAATGTGGTTCGGGTTTAAGGTTTATGAAGGTGTCAGAGTGCCGGGGAAATCAATGCTGGTGAGTGCGGGTGTTGTCATTGGGGCTGTCTCCAGTATGTTTGGCATTGGTGGTGGGACTCTGTCTGTGCCACTTTTGCGCAGAATCAGCCTGACAATGAAGCAGGCAGTGGGTACTTCGGCGGCCTGCGGCTTCCCTATTGCCGTGATGGGGGCTTTATCAAACATGGTGCTCGGTGAAAAGAGTTCAGGCCTGCCTGCTCTGGCTACCGGGTATGTTTATTGGCCTGCTTTCCTTGGAGTTGTCTTGACCAGTGTTCTATTTGCACGGATTGGTGCCCGTATTGCTCATGGACTTGCAGCAGATAAGTTACAGAAGCTGTTTGCCCTGTTTCTGTTTATTGTTGGAATGCAGTTTTTGGCTTAGCACCGGCTGATCCGTTCATTATCCAGTTGTAATGCTGAATCTGGCGTAGCATTTCACACTTGATTTATCAGTTTATCCCGCTCTAAGGTGCTCGCCATTTCAACCAATGTTTCTTCCAGATATTCCTGACGGGGTTTAAAAGGTGGCAAACTTGAGTGGGGGTCATCATGCTGAACCGTACTGTCTACTTCGGCCATAACCTGGCCTACCGTTATATTTTCAAATCCCCTTTGCCTGGCGATAGCGACACACTCGGCAGGCAATAGTACCGGCGATGTTTTCCCGATGTACTGTATGCCATCGGATGTCTCGACAATAACGACGGCTTTATCTAACCATACTTCCTGACCGTTTACCTGCTCATGGAAAATACCATTTTCGATAGCCACCAACAAAAAATCAGCGTTATGACCTGTTGACTGGTACTTTGCTTTCGCGTCTTTTATTCTGTTGCCAGCTCCCGTAAGGGTTTCGTTTTCAACGGGCTGGCTGTTAATCCCGGAATGTGCTTTGGTCGCAATCACATTAACCTTGTAGCAAGCAAATGCATTCTCTACGGCACTAATTTTCATTGTTGACTCAGAGCCCACAACAATATCAATTGCAGGTTTGCTGCCAGGGGCGGAAAGATTCATAGCAATACCTCAGCTTTCTTTTAAAGGATTTTGAAAATTATAGTGAGCTTTTCAGATTGTGCTCATGCTAATTTTCAGTTTGGCAGTTAGCGACTTAACAAGGATCTGACTTCCCACCCTATTTGTCGGGATCGGATTTTAACGGATTGGCCTCAAACTTCTCTTAATTGAACTTTCAGTGGCAGCAGAAGTCCAAAAATTAATTACTCAAAATTTAAGTCCGTTAAACTACTATGAACATCGTAAATCTTGATTTTATTTCAAATTACCTGTTTGACCCCAATGGCAGAAATGGCCTGATACATGCCGGTACTGGAAGATCTGTGGGACCCGATTTTAAAAGTAAACTCATGGAAGTTTATAAACAGGAGGGTCTTTCCCATCACGATAAAAGGCCGCATGACACACCTGTCAATGAAAGAAATATTGAAATTATTCATGTATTACCAGCTCTTGCTAAAGACCGTGAATTTTTTGATAAATTAAACAGGCATGCCGAAAATTTCTGTAGAAATATATTGAGTAATATTGCCGATTCAAAAGAAATACAAGTCGCTCTGGAGGAGCTGGAGGAGCCGGAGAAGCTTGATGCACAAGATGTGCTGGAGGCGATAAAGGCGATAAAGGCAGGAAAGCAGAATTCGAAGGTGATACATTCAAAAGAATCTTTAAGGAGTCTTGAAGGTGTCGGTAACTTCCTGGAATCAATTCTAGAGAAATATGATAACGATGATCTAATAACTGATAATGAAAAAAAAATATTCAGGTTTCTGTTAGTCAGCATGTTAAAGATTGATCCAAATACAGACGATTCAAATATGGCGCATATTATTGGAGTGTTGACAAGATATTTTCATCCTGATAAATCTCGTAAGGATAGCGATCTATATTCCTACATTTTAAATAAAGGATTTCATCTTGCCAAGGTGGTCGGAAATGGTATCAGGCAGGAATTATATGATGACCCGTTGTTACTATCGATTGCCAACTTAAAAAAACTTCGCTATACAGGTGAGTTCGGAGCTGAAGATAAAATAATAAAAGAGATGCTGGCACTCAAGGCTAGTGGCCTGAAAGATAAGTACAAAGAAAAATTATTAAGGTTGATCATCAAATTCAACGAATCAGACCTGCTGGAAATAATGATAAATCGATTAGGGATTAATAATTTAAAAATCAACAATGAAATACCACTTATTTATGTCATTCAGAATGGTTGCAACGAGCTTGTTATCAAGAAATTAATAGAAAATGGAGATGTCAATGCCCTCGGTCTCGAAGGAAAAACACCGCTCCAAATAGCCATTGACTGTTACAAGAATTGGAAGGACAAGAATCCCTTAGAATTTGATAACCCCTTCGAAGAGATAATTCAATGGATTTTGGATTATCATAAACTCTGCGTTGATGCCAGGGACTCTAAAGGTCTTACCGCATTATGCCATATTGCCTTGTGGCCAAAGCTTACTTTATCAACTATTCAGTTAATGAATAAACTAATTACCCAGGGTGCTAATATTGATCAGCCCATTGAGAACGGTGTAACAGTACGTAGCTTTTTACAGCAGAGGTTAAAGAAGAAGTATTTTTCTGATATAGAGACATTGGCAGATAATCCGGAAGATACCAGAATTGACCTGTTGTCGTTAATACAATCGATTGGCAGCCTAAGTAAACATCACTCCAATTGGGGTTCAGGTCTTGAAAAATTAATAGAAAAGATGCAGGCACTCAAGGCTAGTGATCTTAAAGGTAACGACAAAGAAAAATTATTAATGTCGATTATCCAAGCTGACCAATCAAAACTGCTGGACATAATGATATATCGGCTAGGCATTGATAATTTAAAAGTCAACAATGAAACGCCACTTATTTATGCTATTCACAATGGTGGTGAGTATGTTATCAAGAAGTTAATAAAAAAAGAAGATGTCAATGCTCTCGGCCTCGAAGGAAAAACACCTCTGCAAATAGCCATTAGCGGTTACAAGAAATGGAAAAAAGAGCATCCCCGTACTCGTAATCCCTACGAAATGACAATTCGACGTTTATTAAATTGTCATAAACTTTGCGTTGATGCCAAGGACTCCAATAGTGGTTTTACCGCATTATGCCATATTGCCATGCAGCTAGATTTTGATTCAACAAGCCTTCAGTTTATAATTCAACTAATCAATCTGGGTGCTAATATTGATCACCCCTTTGTACCCGGTTTAACAGTGCGTGGCTTTTTAAAGAAGAGGCTTAGCGATGAGCAATTTTCGGATATAGAGATGTTGGCAGATAATCTGGAAGGTATCAGAACTGGAGTTGAATCCCACGGAGATGAAATTGACAGATATTTGCCCGATGCTGTTTCAGCAACCGATAATGTTTCAGCAATCGATGCAGTTCCAACAAACAGTAGAACTACAATGGAGTCATCAAATAGCCCGTTAACTAACACCTGAACTGCCAAATCCACACAACCGAAACGACAAAAAAAGGAGCTTATACCAATACTATAACCAGCACATTTTTTTAAAATTTTGACTGAGCGAAAACTCCAAACACTTGAAAACTTAACTGCTCTTTTTTGGCAGCCAGCGGATCAGGCTTGTAAAGCTGGAAGGAAACAGGGTTCAGCTGGTGTTAAAAATGGCGATATACCAGACATTCAGTATTGAGATTGAATTTTTGAACTTTGCGGTTTTTAGCTAAAAAGGATTACCCATGGCCCCCCCCATTGAACCCAACAAGCCTGGCTTCAGTAGCTTGACCCATGATTTTCTTCCACCTGAAAATAAAATAGCTAAAAAAAAATACCAAAAAGATGTATCACCTGTCAGTCTGAAAGAGCCCGGCATACAGGCAGATGATGGGACGCAGGGAGCAAAAGCGATCACAAGCTTTGAAACAATAAAGCCAGTTAGTACAAGCCCCCTTATGGATGAAAAAAACTGTCCAGTACCAGAGCAGGAATTGGAAGAGCTGCTCTCAACGGATGGAGAGCTTGCGAAAATTCATCGGGAAAATTCAGAAAATCACTATATCAGTGAGTCTGATAGAGCACTGAAATCATTAATGGAGTCCATAAACAATGGTGATCTGAATAATGATCTCTCCAACAAAAGAGCTCTATGTAGTTATAAAAATTTAGTCTTAAATCTTAATTTGCCTAAAGATTTAACAATCACCCTGACAATGCCATCAGGTGATACATTCTGTTTAATTCCTGTCAACAGCCGACTAATGGTTATAGATAACCTGCAACCACTGATTAGCACAGCGATCCAGCTTACTGAAGACATAAAAGATTCAAGAACCAGCCAGCAAAGAGCGCTACCCCCACCCTCCAGAAAAAAAGAAATTCTGGAAAACATCAATCAGCTACTCCCCAGGATCAATAACCCTGAACCGTTTATATCGAGACTTAACGAAATAAAAAGACCACCAATATGCATCACAACCGATAGCTGCAAACCATCTCCTGCTGATGTGCAAAGCCGATCCACACCGGAGGCAGAGCTTGCCATCACAACCATAAATACCCCGGAACAAATAGAAAAGCTGGCTGACCAGTTAACGGTACACCGGGAAAAAGTGCAATCGTTCATCCACTGGACGCAACGCTCATTGTTGGAAAATGGTCCGGATATGAGCTGGATAGCGCCACACTGGCCCAACATTGAGGGCGGCCCACTGCAACAGGCAAGGCAGCTGGTTGGCAGTGGCAGCGAACATCTCAGCGCAAGACTGATAGCAATGACTGGCGCTATTGAAGATGATATAGCGGGCTTGAAGAGATATATACGGGATGCCGCCAAATACGATTTCAGAGGTGGCGAGCAATATCTTAGACAGGTGGATATCTATGCCGAAGTGGTCAGGCGGTTATCCAACACGCAGTCTGCAAAGAAAAAGGCTGACGGGGAAATCGCTGCAATTATCGATAGTAAAAGGGCAATCGCACAGACCAGTACCGGCAAGATGGCTCAGTGCGTTCCTGACGCCATTCAAGAACTTGCCGGACTGCACAAGCAGCTAAAGAAACGATTCAATGCCGATCTATTTGAACAGGAACTTATAAAGGTTCTGGCAGAGGATAGCAAGTCGTTCAGCAGTCGACTTCATATTTATCAGCATGATCGATGGCACCAGGTCACTCTTGAATACACTCCGGCAGCGTCCATGCGTCTCCACGATGACCGTGCTGACACTGCTGATGCTGAAAACAGAGACCCTTTCGCAAATGGCTATCATGACAAATTGGCTCTTTCAATGGAGCGGAACTCACCTCATGCAATAAATATGCTGGCCTACACCATGCAAGTTGACGGTCAGGAGACAGCCAGGCATATCCGGGTCGGCTGCCCTTATGCCTACAAGGAAAAAGGAGAGAATGTAGATCGCATAACCGACCAGCGCCTCGATGAAATCTTTACCGCTCTTCTGCTTCACAACCACAAACCGGCGTTACAAAATGCCATGGAAAATCCCGATCACCAACCCATTCAGCTGGATTGCCTGTACCTGAATTTGCTGAGCCCGGATCATATCCGTGATAGCCGTATTGCCAGGGCCGCAGGCCTTGAAAATGAAAAAGAATGGACTGAAAAGCTGCACGAAAAGTTAATGGAAATGTCCAATAAAGAGCGCACGCTAACCATTCATTATGCTGATGGCAGGTCCGTTGCCGTGAAAATCAGGCCACGGCCCATCATGCTGGTTGCACCCTGCAATAAACTGGCCCTGGCAGACAGGCAAAAATCATTGTCTGGCAAAATACTGATGGCTAATGCCAACACCTGGAAAACGGTGATGGAGGTCAATGGCGCTGCACTTCAACAATTAGTCGGTTCAAACCATCAGTACGGCGGCTTACTGGGAAAAAAGCTGCCAGCACTATCCGCCAGCAACCAGTACAGGGCAAAGGAGCTGGCTGATGATTTATGGGCGCTGTACAACACACCTGGCGGCCTGCAACAGGTTGCCGAACAATCAGGCCCCTTTTATTTCTCCGGAAAATTAAGAGAGCTATCCGCCATTATGGGAATGGACCTTTTCACCGGTTGCAAAAGCAATAAAGATCGAACCGGGCTCTCTGAAGCCGTTGAACAGTCGATGTCGACCTGTGGTACTACCGGTCTTACGGAGCAGTTTATGGTCTACGGTGGCCATATAATGATTCAGATGAAAAATACCGGCCTGCCTGGCTATAAACTGGATGGCACCCAGGCCAAACAGCTGGACGACAGTATATTTTCAAAATTAACCCGCCATTAAGACAGGTTTATGGGCGAAGACATCAACGACTTTTCTTTTGCCGTGAAAGAAAAATTGCCACGGAGACACAGAGGCACGGAGACAAGATAAAGTTTTACCTCTGTGTCTCCGTGCCTCCGTGGCAAATCTTTCATACCAGAGGGTGACGAACAATCGTCATGAGTATTTGATAGCCAAACACACTGTAGGTGCCTGTGCCGGTCTGAACCGCTTTGAAATTGCCATGATCTTTTGACACCGGAAGTCCAGATAGTCTTTTATCGTTATTTCGATCCATGTTTATTTATTCCGGCCTTCTCCAGCAGGGAAGTATCATCGCTATCTGGCGTTAATCTATCCTGTTTCCGGCTGGCTCAGAAGCCAGTTACCTTGGTACACTTGAATTGTATTTTACTGATCGGAACTGGTTTGTGATTGCGTATCCTGAGATAGATCCCGTGGCGTTCAGCCTTGGCCCCTTGCGTGTGCACTGGTATGGCCTGATGTACCTTGCAGGCTTCGCACTGGCACTCTGGCTGGGTGGTCTTCGTGCCCGGAGATCCGGTGGCCTGTGGCGTCCGGAACAGGTCAGTGACCTGGTTTTCTATGGGGCTGTCGGGGTTATCCTGGGCGGACGATTCGGGTATGTCATCTTCTATCACTTTGACTATTTTGTCAGAGACCCGCTCTGGCTGTTCAAAGTGTGGGATGGCGGCATGTCCTTTCACGGTGGCCTGCTTGGGGTGCTTGTGGCCATGTGGCTCTATGGTCGTTCTCAGGGTAAACGCTTTTTTCAGGTGACGGACTTTATTGCCCCTCTGGTACCTTTGGGGCTGGGCCTTGGCCGAATAGGAAACTTTATTGGCGGCGAGCTTTGGGGCAGAGCCTCCGATGTGCCCTGGGCCATGGTGTTTCCCACCGATCCCGGTCAAATGGCAAGACACCCTTCCCAGCTTTATCAGTTCTTCCTGGAAGGGCTCGTGCTGTTTGGCATACTGTGGTGGTTTTCAGCAAAGCCCAGGCCAAGAATGGCCATTTCCGGACTGTTCCTGCTGATCTATGGGCTGGCAAGGTTTGCCGTTGAGTTTGTCCGGGAGCCGGATGCCCAGCTTGGTTTTATCGCCTTCGACTGGCTGACCATGGGGCAGCTGTTGTCTTTGCCGATGGTCGTTATGGGTATAGTGTTTATGGTTTGGGGTTATCGTCACCATGCACTGGTAAATGGCATGAATAGTGATGACGCCACCTGGCTGGCAAAGACCAGGGTGAATAACAGCCCGAAGCAAAGAAACTGCCCAGAGCTTAAGCAAAAACATAGTGGATCGAAAAAACGATGAAAGAATATCTGGACCTCCTGCGCCATGTAAAAGACCATGGCACGTTCAAGGCGGATCGGACCGGCACGGGTACCTACAGTGTGTTTGGCTATCAGATGCGGTTTGATCTTTCCCGGGGCTTTCCACTGGTGACCACCAAAAAGTGTCACCTGAATTCAATCATTCATGAATTATTGTGGTTCCTCAAAGGGGATACCAATATCGGCTACCTGCAGGAAAACGGTGTCCGGATCTGGAATGAGTGGGCAACCGACGACGGTGATCTCGGCCCGGTTTATGGCAAACAGTGGCGCAGCTGGGAGGGGGCCAATGGTGAAGTGGTCGACCAGATTCAGTGGCTATTGAATGAGATCAAAACCAACCCGGATTCAAGACGCATGGTGATCAGCGCCTGGAATCCATCGGTACTTCCGGATGTCACCTACTCGCCAAAAGACAATGCCGCTATGGGGCGTCAGGCGTTACCACCGTGCCACTGCCTCTTTCAGTTTTATGTTTTGGATGGCAAGTTGTCCTGCCAGTTGTATCAACGCAGCGCTGACATCTTTCTGGGAGTGCCTTTTAATATTGCTTCCTATGCGCTGTTGACGATGATGATTGCCCAGGTCTGTGACCTGGAGCCCGGTGATTTTGTTCATACCTTTGGTGATGCTCACCTGTACGCGAATCATCTTGAACAGGCAGAAGAGCAGTTAAGCCGCACACCTTACCAGCGACCTCAGATGAAGTTAAATCCGGCCATTCGTGATCTGTTTGAGTTTTCCATTGATGACTTTGAGCTGGTGAATTATCAAGCACATCCCCATATTAAAGCGGCTGTGTCCGTTTAACCGCGAGCCTCCTGGTGGTTTATCCGTGGGGCAACCTGCGGATTGACTCGTCAGGCGTGAACCTTTCAGGGGGGAGGATTGCATAACCCTGCCTCAAACATAGCCTGTAGTATGGCGTTTCGGTTCTCTTGAAATGTGACCAGGTTCTGGTATTGGAGGGAGTTTTGCACAAACTTCAATGATCTGCGCTGTCTGGCGGCAAGAATCTTACTGTCTATATCCAGTGGGCCCCCTTGTGGATTTTGCCCGTAGTGGCGAATGATATCGCTGGCAACAATAAATGTACCGGTCCGGCCTACCCCTGCGTGACAGTTAACCACCATCGGATTATTTGCCCGCTCCAGCACTGCCGGGTGTTTTCTCAAGGTTTCGGCAATCATCGTGATGGCTGCCAGCCTCACCGGATTGTTGGCTGTTCCATCAACCCACCCCATTTCATTGATGCGAAAGTGCGGTTTGCCATTAATTTCCAGCTGGTCAATCCTCAGCTTCATATCTGGCAGATCAATTGAACCGACCAGGCTTACTGATACGGAAGGCAATGTCTCCGTTCCTGTTGTTGTGGTGATTTCCAGTGCAGGAATGGTTTTCGGCTGATCAATGTCGGTTGGTCCAATGCGGGTGTTATCAGGCCTCTTGAGTTCATTCTCAGTGACCAGGGCAACGGAGATGGCCGTATCGTTCACTGCCAGCAGCTGCAGGAAACGGTTATGGGTTCTGTTGACGGCCCCCTGTGCCGCAATGAAACGACCGTAATGCATGTCGATGTAGTTGGCATGGTATGCCTGGCCAGGCATGGCGCAGTAGGCCTCGTGACAGCTTATATTGCTGTGCTTGGAGAGGGCATAATTTCGGAAGTTAGCGGCACTGGCCCTGGCACAGGCCCCACCATTGAGATTTTGCTCAAAGGGAACATCTCTGGATCTTTTGCGCAGCTCCAGGAAACGTTTGGAGACCTCTGCGGAGCAGAACCGGGAGAAATTGGGAAACGTTTGCGTAACCGATCCAAGGGCCTTCAGGATGTCCTGCAGAGTTTCGGTAATGGCAGGCAGTTCTGTGCTGTTCCCGGTGATGACTGTCCGGATGGGCTGGGTAACGAACTGGCGGGTATTACTGGCTGCAAAGCACTGCGAACCCGGAAGAAGTGATTCAGCCTGAGCCGGTGAGCCTGCTGTCGGTGTTGGCGAAAGCTGCGCAATATTACGCTGAGTTAATGACGATGGGTTAAGGGTTTGACAAAGTGCAGTTGCCAGGCAAATAAGCCCAACAGTGGTAAAAACTGCGGTAGGTATAAAAGCACCACCGGACGCGATCGCTGCAGCGATAAAACCCGCGCCGACAAGCATAATTGTACAGGTACGGACTTTTTGCCAGGGCACTCGGGCGATTATTCCGGTGTTATTCCCGGGCTGCGCAGCTGGATTATGGCGATAAACTCCGGTTGTTTCTGCAGTTGTCGAGGCTGTTGGCATCACTCACCCGGTACTGAAAGTCAGGTACTCCCGAAGTCAAAAACGAAACTTTTTCATTATTGTATGGTCATTGAGCTAGCAATCACTTTTAAATGGCGAACGGCCAGAGAAAATTGAGGAGTTTTCTGATGGGACCCATTTCGTGTTTCTCAATGTTCCGTGAAGTCTGGAAAGACAAAGAGGGTCAATATAGTTCTTTGTATCGAGATCGCAAGTCTTCTGAGTTATTCTGGCGTCATGGTACCGGGCATCAGACCTTTACTACTGATCTTTACAGTGACAGCCTCTTACAAGATGTAACAGTTGACCATCCAGGCTGTTGCCTGGTCTCTTTTGATTCAGGAAAGCGAAAAATTGCTCCACTGAACTCTGGCACTCGACTGCTTTTCAGACACCAGCTACCCCATGAATCGTTCCTGGAGCCGGGAAAAATCAAGGAACTGTCCGACAGGGATATTATCGTGCTCCATGGTTTTTCTGAACTTCATTATGCGCAGGCCTTTGAGCACCATCTAAGAGTGCGCTCTTATTATAACGAAGATGGCATTTGCATATTGGATAAATTCCCGAAATGGCCTTCGGCAGACCAAATGGCAAGTTATGGTTATGTATTTGCCGGGATTCAGTCCATCGGGTGCGCAACGTACCTTAATATGGATTCAATCTGGCAACCTGAAGTGTATAGTAGCTATGATATGGAAGATATGAAACAGTGGGATGGTACCCACATGACGGTGGAGGACATATACACAGATTCCCTTGAGGATGCAGCCTCAGAGTCCTGGCGAGATGGATATTTGTGGCGAGGTGGATATTATCGGCGAGATAAATATTGTATTGAAAAACAGGAATATCTTCCTCAACTCAATGATGCCCGCAGGCAACCTGTTCTTAAACAGAACTACAGAAGCTTGCAGCAAAAAGAGAGGCTAATGCCGGTTCCGGCCTGGCGTTCTGTAGTACAAACTGAACACTCTTGCCTGCCCGAACTGCAGTTAATCATGCCTGCCGATTTTGATATTTTGCCCCATTGCAATCCTTCAGGTTTTGGTATTGCTGCCCGAACATGGCCGACAGGCCCGGGTGTTAGTTATGATCCATCCTCTACAGTTCCTGTTTTCCGACCGAAAGGAACATCGCTTCTGCCTCATTTGAGGCAACCCGTCAAATCGCACCCGTCGATATATCCCTTTTCTCAGTTAAGGACTTTGCATGTGGCCAGGTCTGGTGCTGATTCCCATTCTGCCACTCTGAAATTTGCCGGGACAGTGTTAAGGCGCATGATTTTGCGGCGGTGAAGTACCCATCAGCAAAATCGCCGTAAACCGCTCCTCTAATAATTGCACCTTGCACCCGAGGGCATAGTGAGAATTTCCTTTTTTTTGATTTACATCATCCTGTTGGCTGGATGATAACCACTCGTTGGTCATTGGCAACGCATTAACTATTTCAAATTCGCAGGTTGCCTCTGGGGCGGAGAGAGTCCGGGTTCAGTAAGAGGCGAATCAAGGAGGGAACTATTTCATTATCGTATGGTCAGTGAGTTATCTGACACCTTTTAAACATAGAAAGAAACTTGAGGAGATATTTCTAATGAGTCCAATTTCTTCACATTTCTCAATGTTTCATGAATTCTGGGGCGACGACGAAAATGTTGCTCGGGATCGCCAATCTTCCAAGTTATTCTGGCGTCATGGTACCGGACACAAGACTTTTACTACTGATAGTGCCAGTAACCGTCTGATAGAACAGGCAACAGTTGACCATGTTGGTTGTTGCCTGGTCTCTTTTGATTCAGGAAAACGAAAAGTTGCTCCGCTGAACCCTGACACTCGACTGCTTTTCAGACATCAACTACCCGATGAATCGTTCCTGGAGCCGGGAAAAATCAAGGAACTGTCCGACAGGAACATTATTGTGCTCCATGGTTTCTCTGAACTTCATGATGCGCAAGCCTTTGAGCACCATCTGAGAGTGCGCTCTTATTATAACGACGATGGCTCTTGCATACTGGATGAATTCCCGAAATGGCCTTCGGCTGACCAGATGGCAAGTTACGGTTTCGTTTTTTCTGAGATTCAGGTTCACGGTCCCGAGGGCAAAGCGTGCGTGGATATGGATTCAATCTGGCAAAGTAAATTGTGGACTAACTTTGCGATAGACGATATGAAAAGACAGGATGCTGATGACCTGAAAATTGAGGATATATACTCAGATTCCTGTAGGTTTACTCTGAATGTTGATAAACAGCAATACCTTGCTGAACTCAATGCCGCCCGTAGGCAACCGGTTCTGCAACTGAACCACAAAGGCTTGAAGAATAATAACATGCTGACGCCGGTTTCGGCCTTGCGCTCCGTGGTACAAACTGAAGACGCCTCCTTGCCCGAACTGCAGCTGATCATGCCTGCCGATTTTGATATTCTGCCCAGGTCCTATCCTGAAGGTTTTGCCGCCCCAACAGGGCCGGTTGCTGTTTGTGATCCATCCTTTACTATTCCTGTTTTCCGGTCGAAAGAAATATCGCTTGTGCCGCAAGTGAAGCAACCAATCAAATCGTACCCGTTTTCTCCTGTGGAGGATTCGCACCTGGCCGACTCTTCTGCTGATTCCGATTTTGCCACGCTGAAATTTGCTGGAGCAAGTGTTACGGCACCTGATTTTTCGGCGGTAAAGTACACATTAGTAAAATTGCCTTCGGTGTATGTGAACATAGTTGTCACTCCAATGGCACCTTAATACAAAGTGAGACCTTCCTGCTTTTTGATATACATCATTCAGTGCTGGACGATGTCCGCTGTTCATTGCCAATACATTAACAGAACCCAAATTGGCAGGTCGAAGCTGTGGTGGGAAGCGGGCGGCGACATTTTTCCAGTCTGAGAATAATGATGAAGTTATTCTGGGACAAATCCTGAACTGTCTGACACCTTTTAAAGGTGAGCAGTCGGAGAAAGAAAGTTGAGGAGTTTTTTAATGGGACCAATTTCTTCACATTTCTCAATGTTTCATGAAGTTTGGGGTGGTGGCGATGACAAAAATGTTTTTCGGGATCACCAGTCTTCTGATTTATTCTGGCGTCATGGTTCCGGGCATAAGACCTTTACCAGTGATGGTGCCAGCAACAATCTCATAGAACAGGCAACCGTTGACCATGTTGGCTGTTGCCTGGTCTCTTTTGATTCAGGAAAACGAAAAGTTGCTCCGCTGAACTCTGGCACTCGACTGCTTTTCAGACACCAATTACCCCATGAATCATTCCTGAAGCCGGAAAAAATCAAGGAACTGTCCGACCGGGATATTATCGTGCTCCATGGTTTCTCTGAACTCCGGGATGCGCAAGCCTTTGAGCACCATCTAAGAGTGCGCTCTTATTACAACAAAGATGGTATTTGCATACTGGATAAATTTCCGAAATGGCCTTCGGCAGACCAGATGGCAAGTTATGGTTACGTATTTACTGAGGTGAAGTTTCAAGGGGGCAAATGGTGCGTTGATATGAATTCAATCTGGCAAAGTAAATTGTCTATTAACTTTGTGATGGAAATGATGAATAAAGATCATTCCAACCTGACGATGGAGGACATATACGCAGAGTCCTGTTACATCGGGATAGTTTATAAAGAGAAATACCTTGCGGAACTCAATGCCGCACGCTGGCAACCGGTGCTTAAACTGAACCACAATAGCTTGCAGTTAAATGACAGGCTGACGCCGGTTCCGGCCTGGCGCTCAGTGGTACAAACTGAAGATTCCTGCCTGCCTGAACTACAGCTAATCATGCCTGCCAATTTTGATATTCTGCCCAGGTGCAATCCTGCAGGTTTCGGTATTGCCGCCCGAACGTGGCCGACAGGTCCGGCCGTTGGTTATGACCTATCCACTGCTAATCCTGATTGCCAGCTGAAAGCAACATCGCCTTTGCCACAAGTGAGGCAGCCAATAAAACCGCCAGCATATCCCTTTATTCAGACAAGGGCTCTGCACGTGGCCAGGACTGGTGCTGATTCCTATTCTGCCACTCTGAGATATGCCGGGGCTGTGTTGATGCACCTGGTTTTGAGGCGGTAAATGACGGTTTACTCGTGATTTTCAGGTACCGGCAGCTGGGCAACACCCAGGTCAAGCACTTCTTCAATCACTTCCTGGTCATACTCGGTATCTGCCAGAGTACTGCTGACTTTGGCAAGATGAACCAGTGCATCGCCCTCATTGGCCAGTGGCAGCTGGCTAAGGCCAATAACAACGCCATCAAACGGTGCGGTGATGCCTTCACTGTCACTGGCGTCAAACGGATTCACAATGGTCATCATGGTGTCCCCTTCTTTGACCAGGTGACCCTGTTTGATATGAAGTAACACCAATCCATCCCTTGAGCTTCTCAGCCACTGGCTCTGGTTGCACTCCCATGGCTGAATAGCCGGTGTTTTGGCGGGTTTCCCGGGAAGCATATTCAGATGACGCATGACACGCATAACGCCTTTGAAACCCAGCTTGATGGAAGCCTGTTCCAGTCGTAATGCTTCACCGGCTTCATAAACCAGTGCCGGAATGTTGTACTCATTGGCTGCATGGCGGAAAGAGCCATCTCTCAGGGATGAGTGGAGGATTACCGGCGCACCAAAGGCTCTGGCCAGGCCAAGACATTGCTCGTTGGTCAGGTCGGTTCTCAGCTGTGGCAGGTTGGTTCTGTGAATGGCTCCGGTGTGGAGGTCCAGGGCGTAGTCAACGTGTGGAAAAATGCCCGTAGTAATCAGGTTGGCGAGCCTTCCGCCCAGAGACCCTTTGCTGGATCCCGGGAAGCAACGGTTCAGGTCTCTGCGATCAGGCAGGTAACGAATTTGCTGGATGAATCCGAGCTGATTAACCACGGGAATGACAATCAGGGTGCCATGGATTTTCGCCAGATTTTTATAGCCGAGGATTTGTCGGCAGATTTCCACGCCATTGAGTTCATCACCATGAATGGCTGCCGTCACTAACAGGCATGGGCCTTTTTTGCGACCGTGAATAACCTCAATCCGAAGATCAATGGGCGTGTCGGTGTAGAGTCGGACGACCGGGATATTAAGGTGCTGTCGTGTACCTGGCAAAATGGTATGGCCAAATAGCTCTAGGGGTTGTGCTCTTTCCATGGAAGACTCCAGCCCCGGTCATCAGGCCTGAAAGGAAGAGACCGGGATTGAAAAGCATCACTCGGGTGTTTTTTTAATCAGAGTGATGGTGGGTTGGTGAAGTGGATTTATCCGGTAATTCGTGTGTTACTGGTGCGGCGATAGTTATTTTCAAGGTATTCGATAATGCAGTTGGCTACATCGTTGGCCGTTGCCCGCTCAATACCTTCCAGCCCCGGAGATGAGTTGACCTCCATCACCAGAGGGCCGCGATTGGAGCGAAGAATATCCACACCAGCCAGCCTCAGCCCCATGGCTTTTGCCGCCTTTACTGCGGTAGCCCGCTCGTCTTTGGTCAGTTTCACCAGGCTGGCACTGCCACCCCGGTGAATGTTGGAGCGGAACTCGCCTTCAGGAGCCTGACGTTTCATCGCGGCGATGACTTTGTCGCCAATGACAAAACAGCGAATATCCGCACCACCGGCCTCTTTGATGTATTCCTGGACCATAATATTGGCTTTCAGGCCCATAAATGCCTCCAGGACACTTTCTGCCGCTTTCCGGGTCTCGGCAAGGACCACGCCAATACCCTGGGTGCCTTCCAGCAATTTGATCACCAGGGGAGCACCGCCAACCATATCGATCAGGTCAGGGATATCGCCCGGGCCACTGGCAAAGCCGGTAACCGGCAAGCCCACGCCTTTACGCGACAGCAGTTGCATTGACCGTAACTTGTCACGGGAGCGGGCAATGGCCAGGGACTCATTCAGTGAGTAACAGTTCATCATTTCAAACTGGCGAATAACCGCAGTCCCGTAGAAGGTGTTGGAGGCACCAATACGTGGAATCACAGCATCATAATGAGGCAGCTCCACCCCTTTCATATGAATACTGGGGTGTTTGTCATTGATATTCATGTAGCAACTCAAAATATCAATAACATCGATCGTATGACCTCTGGCTTCTGCAGCCTCAATGATGCGGCGGGATGAGTATAACCGCTCGTTACGGGAAAGTAGCGCAATTCGCATTGGGTAATTCCTGATAAAAGGTCATTCTGCGCTCTGGCTGAAAACCTGGTTCATGACTGATTCAAATTAAAAGGCTGAGAAAAAGTATGGCTTACCAGAGCGCTTTTTACTGAATATGCGCAGACCAGCAGATACATAAAACTGTGTTATAAAAGTAGTACTCGTTTTTTGCTATGAGCATGCGACTGTTGCTGGCTTTGTCGCCATGTCATGGTTGGCGATGAGCCGGGTGTTCTGCTCATGGTAGCTTATTCCATCGTCACAAAAGAGGTCCGGGTAATCGCTTGTCAACAGCAATATAAATCAAAGCGGGCTGACTAACTGCAGCCCTTGGGTAGAGGAGGGATCCTGATCAGTAACGGGGGGCAGTTTACCAGTGGTCAAAGACCAGGTGCTCGTCTCCGAGTAACTCCCGCAACCGTTTGCGTTCAAGGTGAAGCTCCGCTTTCGACCGTTTTTTCTCATAGTCGGCCTGGCGGGTGCGATAACGCTTTTTAGCTTTGGCCGCTTTTTCAAATTCTTCTTCGAAGTCTGGATACTCTTCCATCTCTGCCTGCTCTGAATGCCAGTCAAGACAAATAGAAAACAGCCGTTCCACATCTGCAAACCATCGTTCACAGAGGCTGGTCTACAAGAGAGCGGAACTGGCGTTGCAGCGCTAATTTCTGGTAAAACCGGGGTTCAGTCAATAAAAAAAAACAGGGCCAGAGTAAAACAGGATGAATTCCTGTTTTTTATGATTTAGTTGTTTTTTAGTCTGAAAATAAGGCGTTTTTTCTATAATTTTTCTTTTCTGATGGCATATTTTTAGTGTTTTATGTTTTTTTAGTGAGGGGCTGAGTGATTTTTCCCGGTTTTTTGCTGGATGCTGCTGAGTGAAGCGCCATAAAACCCGTGCCAAAAAGTGGTTGCTCTGGGGTTGCGGTCATCGTTACTTAGTCTCAACGCTTTTTTCGGGTATGCTCACAAACTTTAGATCAATCGTCCGGCAACCAGCTCACCATCATGTTCTTCCCTGATATCTTCCACTTTTTTCGCAATTACTGGGCAAACGACCGGATTAATTACAGTGTAAAAGTCTTTTTTGCCCTGACTGGCGTTACCCTGCCTGCCTGGTATCGGGGATCACCTGATGACATCACGCCCATGGTTCTGGGTGTTATTGCCGCTGCCCTGGCTGAAGTGGATGACAACCTCTGGGGAAGGATTAAAGCGCTGATCATGATGCTGGCCTGTTTTCTGCTGGCATCACTGTCCATTGAGCTGCTGTTTGATTATCCATTGCTTTTTGCAGCAGGGCTGTGCAGTTCGACGTTTGGATTTACCATGCTTGGTGCCATGGGGCCAAGGTATAGCAGTATGGCCTTTGCCTCGCTGTTGCTGGCGGTTTACACCATGCTGGGTGCGGGGGCAAGCCAGAGCCTGTGGGAGCAGCCGCAGCTGCTGCTCAGTGGTGCGCTCTGGTATGGTGTGCTGTCTCTGGTCTGGCATATTCTCTGGCCTAATCGCCCGGTGCAGCAATCCCTGGCCAATATATTTAAAGAGCTGGCGGGTTATCTTGACAGTAAAAGTCAGCTGTTTGATCCCGTCACCAATATGAACCCTCAGCCTCTGCGTCTGGAGCTGGCCAGAAAAAATGTCAGTGTTGTTAACGCCCTGAACCAGGCCAAGGCTTCTTTGCTCCAGAGAGTCCGCCGACAGGACAGTGTGAGCGCGCAGCCTTTCCTGCACATATATTTTCTTGCCCAGGATATTCATGAACGGGTGAGTTCCTCCCATTATCGTTATCAGGATCTGGCAGAGCACTTTTCCCGCAGCGATATTCTTTTTCGCTTTCAGAAAATGTTGCGAGTTCAGGCTAAGGCATGCCAGGCCATAGCCCGCTCTCTGGCCATGGGGCAAGAGTATCTGCATGATAACGAGAATGCAGCGGTTCTTGATGAGCTGCAGCAGTCGCTGAAATATCTGCAACAACAGGGAAACCCTCAGTGGCGATCTCTGCTGGTTCAGCTGGAATATCTGCTGAAAAACCTGACGACAGTGGAATTACAAATATCATCTGTGGGACACCCGGACTCAGAAATATCCGTCGATGAAAGTATATTGGCTGATTCCAACCCCAGGGGAATCAAGGCTCATCTGCTGTGTATCTGGCATGAGTGTCGCCTGGACAGCCCTCTATTCCGACATGGCCTTCGTCTGGCAACGTCGCTGACACTGGGTTACGGGCTGATTCTGGGGTTGCACCTGCAACCCGGTTACTGGGTTCTGCTGACCATCCTGTTTGTCTGTCAGCCGAGCTACAGCGCTACACGGCAGAAACTTGCCCAGAGGGTCGTTGGTACGCTTGCCGGGCTCCTGACCGGCATACCACTTTTGTACCTTTTTCCGGGGCAGGAAGGTCAGCTGGTTCTGATGGTGATCAGCGGCATTCTGTTTTTTGCATTTCGTACAGTACGCTATGATCTGGCCACAGCGTTTATTACCTTGCTGGTGTTGTTTTGTTTTAATCAGCAGGGATTGGGCTTTGCTGTGATTATGCCTCGTCTGGGGGATACCCTCCTGGGCTGCCTGCTGGCCGTCACTGCGGTTGTGTTTATTCTGCCTGACTGGGAATCCAGGCGGCTGAATCGGATTATGGCATTGACCATAGCCAGACATAGAGAGTATCTGGCTCAGGTTATGGCGCAGTACCAGACGGGTAAACGGGATACATTGGCCTATCGCCTTTCGCGTCGTCATGCGCACAATATGGATGCCCGGCTCAATGCCGCCATTATGAATATGCTGACTGAACCGGCCCGCTATCAGCGGGCAAAGGATGAGAGCTTTCGCTTCCTGACCCTTTCCCATGCCATGCTGAGTTACATCTCCACTCTGGGGGCACACCGGATGCTGTTGGCTGGAGACTCTTTTCACGAAGGGCTGCTGGCACAATATCAGTTTATGGATAACCATCTGCGATTGTTGGAGAAACAGTTGATGGGGATCTCTGTGCAAAGTCGTGGAGGTCTTTCTATAGCAGAATTAACCGATGAGCGGCCTGAAACCCGTTTATTGCTGCAACAGTTACAGCTAATGTTTCAAATCATGCCGGAAATGCATCTTCTGGCTGTCGAGATTTACAATAAATTAAATAAGCCTGAAAGTCAGTAACTCAGCTATCAGGACGGAGGTTTTAATCATCATATTGTCGATTAATAGCGGGGGCGAAGGATTTAAATTAAGGTGAGAAGTCTGGTGCAAGGGTCATAATGGCATAAGCCTTCTTCTACCAACTGAGAGATACTTTGATGGGCTGCATTGGATGGAATATTTTCCAGACTGAAAAATTTCAGGTTGATAGTCCAGTACTTTTGCAGCGCAATCGGATTAAGTATGAGCTGATTTCTCGATACATCATACCATTCGGTGAAATTATGGTATTCATTCACATCTTGCTTAATCCACTCAAGCATCGGGTTTTTCTGAGCCGCCAAAAGATTGGTTTTTTCCGTAACCGGGGGTTGATGACTGGCTCCTGCTTCAGATGCAGATAACGGCTTGTTGTGACTGGCCAGATCCGATGGGTCAGATGCCCGGACGAACGATGATTGCCAGAGTGGTTCCTGAGTCGTTACTTTTAACGCATTCAGGACCATAGGATGTCGTAAATTCAAAGAAAAAATATTCCGGGTTTCATCGTAGGTCCAGTAGTTCTGTACTGCAAAAAAACGGGCAACAAAATCAAACTCAGTTCGTTCACGATACCCGGATGGATTGGTTGATAGCCATTTGGTCGTCAATTTTTTCATGTCGATTATAAGCTCGCCCGCTGCTCTGTCATGCCATGTTGCAAAGCTTTGCTGCCCATCAGCATTTGAAAAAATAAAAGACAGGCAGCCTTCGCAGCTTCTTGTTGTTGGTGCTTTGTAAGTTGGCTTTATCGGATCAGCCTGTTTGGCGGACTGAGCACTCAATGGTGTTTTTCTGGCGTCTGTTCGAGCCTCAGGGAGTGTGCTCCTGGTCTGGGCCATACCAGGTGTTGAGCACCCTGTATTTGCCAATGTTGATATCGTGATTTGAGGTGGGGTTGTAATAGGAGTAGCTTGCCTTGAAGTGGATTGTGCAATGGATTGGTTATTCTTTACTGACGAGGTGGTATCAGCTGAGTAGTGTTTGAACTTAAGTTGGAAAATGATTTCATATGAATCGGTAAGCCCTACACATTCAACATCATTATTCTTGATTTCTTTTATTAAGGCATCTTGTAATGTTTCGCCATTAACTACGTTAAGTTGCCGCTGAAGTGTACTCCATTCTTTCTTCACTTGCTCAGTATTTATTACTTTAAATGTTCCCCGGTCTTTATTAATCCATTGAACAGATAGGCCAATATCTGCCTGTCTTGCCAAAAAAGTACAGGCATACAACTGTGGTGACCTTGCTATTTCATGTTGAGTCTGTGTGGTTATGTTCAGTCCTGTACCCGAAGAGTGTGTAGATAAGGATCGTTCTGGCCCTTTACGTCGCTCAGGTATATTGTAGGGCGCATGCTGATGACGCAATGCTTTGGTAGTTGTCTTTTTGGTAACCAGGTCGGCCTTATACGACGAGAGTCTGTACTGCTGACCAGACAGGGCGGTTATATCTTCTGAGTGGCATAAAGCATTATGTAATTCACTGGGATTCAGGACGCCTTTAAGACGTTGATCTTGCTTCCATTGAGCTTCTGTCAGGTACCAGTCATTTATTTTCAGAATACCTTGTTCCTTGTTAAGCCATGTGACGGGGGGCTCATTTGCACTGCTCTCTAAAAAAGCATGCAGACAGGTTGGTTTATTACGGGGGAAATGACTTTCTGTCTGGCTTCTAAGTGCCATTTGTCTTTGTAAAACCGGGGTGGATGTGCTGGATGGCGCAACCTGATACCCCGTGTGGTATAACTGTAATTGAGTATGACCTACCAGCCACTGGTTATATTCCATCTGTTCATGAGTGGCAGAGAGAGGATGGTTATAGGCAAGGGGAGTGAAGTATGTGTTTTGAAAACTGGTATTTTTAGGGTCCATTGCAATAAACATAATTTAATGAGATTGAAATCTTACGACCGAAAATATGCCTGTTAGTTCCTTTTGTTTTTACTTTTGTGGGCTCACCGGTGATTGATGAGCCCTGATTTATTGGCTTCTGATGTTATCGGCCAATGGTTTCCGCCAGGTTGATCAGCACATTGCGCAGCAGTTTCAGGCGGGGCTCGATGGAGTCCAGCACCAGAAACTCATCACGGCTGTGCATGCCGCCGCCAATCGGGCCCAGACCATCAATCGTGGGCACGCCCAGTGAGCCGGTCAGGTTGGCATCGGAACCGCCACCCACTGCCTGCCAGGTAATGTTCAGTCCCATATCCTGACCGGTTTTTTCAATCAGGGCCATCAGCTTTTCACTGCCTTCATTCGGGGTAAAGGCCGGCTTGTGGGCTTCGCGGGTCAGCTTGATATCAATGCCCGGCAGTGAAGGGTTTTCCAGCATGTGCTGGATCTTACTTTCCAGACGGGCGTAGTCATCGTTA
This sequence comes from Thalassotalea sp. G20_0, assembly GCF_017744175.1. NCBI lineage: Bacteria > Pseudomonadati > Pseudomonadota > Gammaproteobacteria > Alteromonadales > Colwelliaceae > Thalassotalea > Thalassotalea sp. G20_0. The sequence goes on from NZ_JAGHQV010000013.1 coordinate 22,256, forward strand.
TCCCAGAAGCGGATATCCAGGACCGTGGACGCATAGTCTGGTACCACGTTACCGGCGGAACCGCCCTTAACAACACCAAAGTTCAGGGTGGTGCCAGTTGCAAAGTTGGTTTCCCGGTTCAGAGTGGTGATCCAGTGCGCCAGCTCAGTAATGGCAGAAATACCTTTCTCGGGCTCATTACCTGCGTGCGCCGCTTTGCCCTTGAACTCTACCTGGTAAGAGGCCATGCCTTTACGGGCTTTAACCAGTGAACCATCAGCACGGGCAGCTTCAGCCACCAGTACATAACGGCTTTTGCTGGCAATGCCCTTGAGCCAGTCGCCGGAGTAGATTGAGCCGATTTCTTCATCCGGATTCATACAGACGCAGATGTTCAGACGACCAACGACGTCTTCTGGCAACTGACTGATGGCCTTAAACATATTGAGCTGGCCGGATTTCATATCAGCCACGCCCGGACCGTAGGCTTTTTCACCATCATGGGTCAGGGACCATTCGGCCACCGTGCCTTCCGGGAAAACGGTATCCAGGTGTCCGATCAGCATGATGTCGTACTCTTCGGCTTCCGGCTTATTGGTCGCCAGCAGGCCCGGGCCTACTTTTTCATCAAAGGTATGACGGGTAACCTGCCAGCCGATGCCCTGGTATTTTTCGGTCATGATATCAGCAACCTTGCTGACACCCGCGGGGGTCCAGGTTCCGCAATCGACGTTAATCAGTGGCTTCAGCTCTTCCAGATATTGATCCAGATTGAAGTGTTGATCACTCATGATGGCTTTATATTTCCTGCTTTGAGGTTAGGTTGTTTACCGGAACCGGGACAGCGGTGATGATGATCATAAATAAGCCGCTGGCTTTTCTGGCAAAGCTCAATTTACGATCTTTGTACCAAATGCAGAGGCGGTTGTACTGGCGTTTAGGTAGAATTCCTGATCAGTATTTACCGTTTTTCAGCAACCTATAAGAGAAGCAATGAAAACATGAAATTGTACGCAAGGCAGCAAGGGCAGGGGGCTGATGTGATCAGTTTGCATGGTCTGTTTGGCTCTCAGGAAAACCTGGGGATGATCAACCGTGGTCTTGCTGAATCATTTCGTGTTCATGGGCTGGATCTGCGCAATCATGGGCGCTCACCCCATGATGGGGCGATGAATTATCCGGTCATGGCGGAAGATGTTCTGGCCTATATGGATGATAACCAGCTTGAGACAGTGCATTTGGTTGGCCATTCCATGGGCGGTAAAGTGGCGATGACCATTGCCCTTATGGCACCGGAGCGCGTCACCAGGCTGGCTGTGATCGATATTGCGCCGGTCACTTATCAGGAAAGGCGGCACGACAGTATTCTTGAAGGGTTGTCGTCCATGCCTTTGCATACGCTGAACAGCCGTACTGAAGCGGACCGTTTTCTGGAAGCTTATGAACCAGAACAAGGTGTGCGTCAGTTTCTGCTGAAAAACCTCTACCGTGATGAGCAGGGGCACTATCGCTGGCGGGTGAACCTGCCTGTGATTATGGCGCATTATATGGAAATTCTTGTTGGGCAGCACTCTGATACAGGGTTTGCCAATAAAACCCTGTTTATCAAGGGCGGTGAGTCTGACTATATTTTGCCGGAACACCGTGAGCAGGTGCTGGCACTCTTTCCATCAGCATCTATGCGGGTGATACCGGGCGCGGGCCACTGGGTTCACGCCCAGAAGCCAGAGTTGGTGACTCGGACACTGTTGCGCTTTTTCGGATGAGTATTTCTACAGACGCTACCCGCCTCCCGCTACCCGAAAAGCGGAACCACCTGAGCTTTTGCGGGCAGCGGGTGGCGGGAAGCGGGCGGCGACAATAATCCCTTACACAGCGTCCGGCTGGTTTTCCGGTGCCGCATCAATAAATGCAGGCTGCGCATTGCAGTGCTGGTAGATTTTATGGATTTTTGGGAAGTCTGACATGTCTATCTTAAAGCGCAGGGCATTAAACACTTGTGGTACAAGGCAGATGTCGGCTATGGAGGGCTGTGCCGAGCAGCAGAAGGGCTGGTCATCCAGCTGTGCTTCCAGTGCGGTAAAACCTGTGTGAATCCAGTGCTTGTACCACTGTGTTTTGGCATCGTCACTCACTGCCAGTTCCTGCTGCAGGTATTTCAGTATTCTGAGGTTATTGATCGGGTGAATGTCGCAGCTGATCTGGTAAGCCAGGCTGCGAAGCTGGGCTTTTTTCCAGGGATCTCCGGGGATAATGGAGCGTTCAGGGAATGACTCTTCCAACCACTCAATAATGGCCAGAGACTGGGTGAGCATTCCTTTATCGGTGGTGAATGTGGGTACCAGTCCCTGGGGGTTGATATTTTTATACTCCTCCGAGTTCTGCTCACCTTTCAGCAGGTTGATGGCCGATTGTTGATAATCAAGCGCTTTCAGGTTCAGGGCAATTCTTACCCGATAGGCAGCCGATGAGCGGAAGTAGCTGTAGAGTTTCATGGTGTTTATTCTCCAATATCCGCCCGGGCAGACAAATCAGCCTGAGCCGGTAAAACTGTCGCCTGCACTTCACCGAAGCCGATACGGGCATGTCCGGCTTTTTCACACCAGCCTGTGAAAATAACGGTATCGCCATCTTCGAGGAATGTTCTTGTCTCACCGTTGGGCAGAGTCAGAGGTTTTTTCCCGCCTCCGGAAAGCTCCAGCAAGGAACCCGCTTCTTCCGGGTCAGGGCCTGACTGAGTGCCGCTGCCAAACAGATCACCCGGCCGGAGGTTGCAGCCATTCACGGTATGATGTGCCACCATCTGGTTGATGGTCCAGTAGGAATGACGAAAGCTGGATTGGGACAGTTTCGCAGGTGAATCTCCTGCCTGTTCCATCTGTCTGCTCAGCAGATGGGCAGAGAGCTGAATATCAATGGAGCCCTGCTGGCGGTTTTTCCGGGAGTCAAGGTAAGGCAGTGGCTGGGGATCACTGGCGGGGCGTTCAAAGCTGGTCAGGTAAGGCACCAGCGCTTCCAGGGTGACAATCCAGGGGGACACGGTGGAAGCAAAACTCTTGGATAAAAATGGCCCCAGTGGCTGGTATTCCCAAGCCTGAATATCCCGGGCGGACCAGTCATTAAACAGACAGAGACCAAATACGTGTTGATCAGCCTGATCCAGCGCGATCGGTTCTCCCGGGGCATTGCCGGGGCCAATGAAGATCCCCATTTCCAGTTCATAATCCAGCCGTTTACAAGGGCCAAAAGAGGGAGCGTCAGCATCCGGCGCTTTGGTCTGGCCGCAGGGGCGGTGAAAATTCTGGCCTGATACATCAATAGACGATGCACGGCCGTGGTAGCCAATGGGCACCCATTTGTAGTTGGGCAGCAATGGGTTATCGGGTCTGAACAGTGAACCTACGCTGGTGGCGTGGTGGATGGAGGTATAAAAGTCGGTGTAATCACCAATCTGGCAGGGCAGGCGATATTCCACCTCGTCCATGGCAACCAGACAGCCCGACAGTTCAGCTTCTTCCGGGGCTCCGGTACGCAGGGCTTTGGATAACGCCGATCTCAGGGATGACCAGTGCTCAAGGCCGAGCCCCATAAATCGGTTGAGGGTTTCATCACAGCACGTTTCCAGGGCCTCACTGGACAGTCCTGAAGCAATGCTTGTGTGGGAAACGGCGGCAAGATCCAGAACCTGGTTGCCAATGGCGACACCTGCCCGAAAAGATTCACCACTGCCTTTACGTCGGAAGATGGCAAAGGGCAGGTTTTGAATGGGGAAATCACTGTTTTTGTTATTGGCTGATGTAACCCAGCTGGTCAGGTTGACATCGTGTGTTTCATTGAGTGCTAGCATGATGGGCTTTCAGTCTCCGGCGTATGTGAGAAAAACGGCAAGTTATTTATTCTTATCGGCTAAAGTGCTTCTTGAGCCCTTTCCAGCAATCAATATAGTCGGTTTGGCGGGCATTACTTTCCAGCGCAAACCGGGTTGGCGCATAGATAAAGCGAGACTCAAACATAAAGGCCATGGTGTCTTTGTAGCGCACAGGCTTCAGCTCTGCGGCACTGGCTTTGTCAAACACTTCAGCCTCGGGTCCGTGGGGGCTCATGCAGTTATGGAGGCTGGCTCCACCGGGTACAAATCCTTGTTCCTTGGCGTCATAAGTGCCGTGAATCAGCCCCATAAATTCACTCATGACATTGCGGTGATACCAGGGCGGACGGAAGGTGTTTTCAGCCACCATCCAGCGGGGCGGGAAGATAACCAAGTCCACATTGGCGACCCCGGGGGTGTCACTCTGAGAGGTTAATACGGTGAAGATGGAGGGGTCAGGATGGTCGAAGCTGACGGTGTTGATCACATTGAAGCGGGACAGGTTGTATTTATAGGGTGCAGAAGTGCCCACCCAGGCGACCACATCCAGGGGAGAATGATCCAGGCGGCAGCTGAACAGGTTTCCGGCAAACTTGGCCACCAGTTCAAACTCACCATCGATATCTTCAAAGCAGGCCACCGGATAATGGAAGTCCCGATCATTGGCATAACCATTGGCCCCTACCGGTCCGCGTTCGGGAAGAGTCAATGGCGCACCGTAGTTTTCACAGATGTAGCCTCTGGCTGTGCCTTCCGGTAGTTGAATCTGAAACTTGATACCCCGGGGAATGACCAGAATTTCACCGGGAGGCACATGCAGGTTGCCCAGCTCGGTGCGTGCCAGAATGGCTCCCTGTTGAGGGACAATCAGCAGCTCACCATCGGCGTTGTAAAAGAAGCGATTGGCCATATCCCGGTTGGCCAGGTACATGTGCACAGCAGAACCGGTCTGAGTGTGGAGGTCACCGTTAGCCGCCATGGTGACCAGGCCATCAATAAAATCGGTTTCTTCTGCCGGTAAGTCAAGAGCGTCCCAGCGCATGGGGTCCGGGGGCGCTGGCACCTCAGTTACAGGACCAGAGCGAAGCAGGTTTGATGCTATTGGTTGATACTTGCCCTGGGCTGCTGACGGGCGAATCCGGTACATCCAGGTCCTTCTGTTTTGATGTCTTGGTGCGGTGAATGCGGTTGTGGAGAATTGCTCTGCATAGAGCCCCATGGGCGCACGTTGCGGATTGAATTGCCCGATGGGGAGGGCTCCTTTCAGGGCTTCGGTTTCATGTTCGTTACCAAAGCCATGGAGGTATTGGAGTTCGGAAGGTGTTGTCATTCGTCATTGCCCCATAATCGTAAAGTCGATGTCTGATCAGCACAGAACATTTATGGCAACTGGTGCAGAAAAGCGTTACTACTGGTGCTATTGCTGTTATGCCTTATTTATGAACCATTTCTATCGGCGATGCCATAAATAAAAAATGCCACGTCAATAAGTGGCTTTTTGGGCTGGTGATATGATTCAGAGGCGGGGTTTGTAGCTGGGCTGGTTGATATCGTCAACATCATCAAACTCTTGAAAGCTTTCTGAAATACTGTTTTTCAATTTGCTTTTCTCAAAGTAGTCTTCAATGCCCTTTCTTATGGTTGATGATTTAAGCCCCTTGTGCCTTGCTTTGCGTGCTTTCGCCTTTCTGTGTTCGTGATTGCTGTTCCACAAAGCATCATCCCAATCATCCTGATGCATGGACTTTATCCTGGTCATAACTACATCCTTATGTTTACTGCTCCTAACAATAAATCTAGGAAAGGATACGGACCTATTTAATAAAAAATGGTTATATGATTCTAATCGATTAATTCTGAAAGATTTCTGAGATCCTTCAGTAATGCTGACTGTGGCAGTGCTTTAGTATTCAGCGGAAAATTGACCATCGATTGTTGATGGCCTGTCAGTAACCGTTTGATCTCAGGTCAACTTTCATTGGTTTATCACCCACTCTTACAACGTTGCTTTTTATCTGACCGTCGGGCAAAAGATCAACCACACGAAAGCCCGGTTGCCTAGTATCCGCCTGAAAATCATCCGATTCTGGCGCAAACTGAACACAGGTCGAAGGGGTTGCCATAACCGGAAGATCGCAGAATTGATAGGTTCTGGCCTGGTGCACATGGCCGTGAATGATGCCCCGGACCGTGTTGTGACCAGTGATAACCCTGGCCAGATCCTCCGGGTTTTGCAGCATGATCTGATCCATCCATCGACTATTGATGGGGGCCGGGTGATGATGGAGAGCCAGAAGCGTATGCTTGTCCGGCTCCTGCTGCAAGCAGGTAGCCAGCCGTTCCAGCTCAGTTTCCCTGAGATAGCCGTGTGTTTTGCCTTCGACCTGAGTGTTCAGCAGGACTATTTGCCAGTCACCCAGAATAATCTGCTTTTGCAGCGCCGATGGGTTTATCGCCGCCATAAGATGGGGCTGATCATGATTGCCCGGCAACCAGTAGCTGGGCGCATTGATTTTTAACAGTTTTTCTTTCAGGTGATGGTATGAGGTGGCACTGTCATCCTGGCTCAGGTCTCCGGTGACCAGAAGGCAATCAGGTTCCCGGTAGTCTTTTTGTATTTTTGTCAGCACCTCATCCAGAGTCGCTGAGGTATTTACTCCCATCAGTGTCGAGCCGGAATCAGCAAAGAGGTGAGGGTCGGTAATCTGCAGGACTCGAATTCTGGCGGTATTCATCGGCTGTTTGTATCAGTGTCTTTGTTATCCAGCCTGAGCGGTGCCTATTCCCGGGGAAGAATGTGATGTTCTCAGGCTACGGGTTTTCTGTATCAGCCCTATCAAGCTTAACCACAGGGCACCATCATAGCCCGCCACATCAGGATTGAAAATGGAGTAATGCCGGTTTTGGGAAGCCGTGCGGGGTTTTGATGGAGGCGATGTTTTTTTGAGTATGAACCCGAAACCGGGATCACAACTGTTTACCCTGTCTTTTCTGTATAAGTTCGACAGGCAGGTAAAGCGTAATCAAGCCATTGAGCCAGAAACTGATTATGCTGCTCTTTTTCATCGGGCTGATGCATTTTACTATTGGGATAATCGTACCGTGGCTGTAGTATCTGGCTTGTTTTTCGGGAGACAATTTCGGCCATTTTAACGTCGTGATAAAGACGCACTTCGGCTTTTGGCATGTTGAATAATTGCCCCCAGTCAGCTTCCATTTGCAGCGTTAACAAAGTGGTAAATGGTGACCGTTCCAAAACGTCAATGACCAGCCATTCCACGCCGCTTGCCAAACTGTTTCTGTGTTTAACCGGCAGGCGAAAGTGTTCCTGATCTGATAACTCAGGCAGCAGACGCATTAAACGCAGGTAGTTACTTTCACAAACCTGTTGCAGGCGGATCAGGTTGACACGGTAGTTGGGTTTCAGCGAATGTCTTTTCATAGCACCTATTATAGCGTTCTCCTGCCTTCACCCTGAAGAAGCAATATCCATAGAGGAATTCGTCACACTACTGCATTTTTTGTGCAAATTAGTGTAGATTTCCTTGATCTGAGTTTGCTACAGCGATTTTATCCCCAACCAGGAACCAGTCAGGCTACCGTTAGCCGGTGAAGAATGACTGGCGAACTTTCCAAGGATCACAAGATTATGTCACGAAATAGTCGTAGAGGGTTTCTGCTTGCCGCCCTGGCGGGTGCCGTATTAAACGTGCAGGCTGCACCAACTCAGTACAATCTGCTCGATGTATACAATATGGCGCTGAAGAATGATGCCCAGCTGGCGGCGGCCGAGGCATCCATGAAGGCGGTTCAGGAAACGGTTAACCAGGGCCGTTCGGCATTGCTGCCCACCCTGGGTTTGTCTGCTAACACGCAATATAACAAGACATCTTCTGAGTTGACGAATGGTTCAGATACTGATGAAAACTATAACTCTCATGGTTGGGGCGCGACATTAACTCAACCACTGTTCAATATGAACAGCTGGTTCAATTATGAGCAGGCCAAGTCTGTCGGGGATCAGGCTTCTGCTGTATTTGCCAATGCCCGGCAGCAGTTGATCCTGCGTGTGGCAGAGTCTTATTTTAATGTGCTCCGGTCCGAAGACAGCCTGATGACCGCAAAAGCCCAGGAAAGAGCATTAAAGCAGCAACTGGATCAGGCGCGTGAACGTTACAATGTGGGGCTGATTGCAGAAACAGACGTGCTGGTGGCCCGTGCAGCTTATGACAATGCCCGCGTAGCCCGCATTCAGGCTGAGAACCTGGTCTCTGTCAGCTACGAAGGGCTGCGGACCATTGTCAACCAGGATGTCACCGATATTGCCCAGCTGGAAAAGGCAATGCCAGTGGTTGCGCCAATGCCAAACAATCCTGAAGAGTGGGTGAGCATGGCACTGGCCAATAACCTGGGGTTAAAAGCGGCCCGGGAAGGATTAACGGCTTCTGAGTCCAAAGTAAAAGCCAGCAAGTCTGGTCATGCTCCAACAGTTAATGCGTTTGCCAGCTATAACTACAGCTCTAACAATTCCAGCCAGGCCTCAGGACAAGGTACTTTCTCTGGCGATCGTACTGATAGCGTTGTTGGCGTTCAGTTCGATCTACCGATCTTCGCTGGTGGCGCTATCACCTCTACTTCCCGTCAGGCAGGCTATCAACTGGAAGAAGCCCAGAAAAATTACGATCAGCAGCTCAGGGGCACCAATGCCAATACCCGTAACCTGCTGAGAACCGCTACCTCGGATGTGGACCGGGTTCATGCCAGCTGTCAGGTGATTATCTCGTCAGAAAGTGCCCTGAAAGCGACTCAGAGTGGTTATGAAGTGGGTACCCGCAACATCACTGATGTTCTGGACGCTCAGCAGCAGCTCTACTCTTCCATCAGTAACTATCTGAACACCCGTTATGACTTTATCGTTAATACACTGAAGCTCAAACAGGCTGTGGGAACTCTCAGCCCGACAGATCTCGAAGAGCTGAACCAGTGGATGACGGATGCCAGTGGCGAACTGTCTGTTCCGGATCAGTGCGGTGGTTAATTACTGATCATCATGGCATTTCTGTAAAAATGGCTTCTGGTGGAGCCATTTTTATTTGGAGTCAAATGGCTGCTGATACTGAATCCACTCTTCTATACTGAGTAGATACTCGGTTATGGACGATAATGTCATGGATGAGCATATCAGGAACTGCGAAACCCGTATGAAATCTTATGTGGATGAAGGGTGTTCTCTGGCAGAGGCCTTTCTTAAGACCTTTGCCTATGAAGACCTGGAAGAACAGCAAAGGGTTATGAATCGGATTCTTGGCAAATTGTCCATCCAGGGGCTGCAATCCGGTAACGATTACTATTTTGTAGACGGCAGTCGTCTGAATATTGATCCTGCGGTGGATTCAATGCTGGCCACCAAGTCGTCCAACACCAACTTACGCCCCGGACTGTAACAATGTTTACTTGCCGGACGGCATAAGCTGATCAACCAGCATCAATGTCTTTTGCAGTGCTCCCCGGTTGTTACGGACAAACTCTCCGGCATGCAGGCTCATACTTTTATACTCCTCTTTATCCTGCACCAGGCTGATGGCGCTCCGGGCGAGCGCTTCGCTATCGTTAACAATGTTCAAACCTCCCGCCTGAATCAGAGATTCGCTGATCTCTTCAAAATTAAACACATGAGGCCCGGACAGCACCGGCAGGTTTAATGCCGCTGGTTCCAGCATATTATGCCCGCCCGTTGGTACCAGACTGCCACCCACAAAGGCTATATCAGAGGCGGAGAACAGCTTCATCATTTCGCCCATGGTGTCCCCGAGAATAACCCTGGTCTGATCAGAAGGCTGGGTTCCCTGGCTATGGCGGACCACAGGGAGCTGGTTGTCCAGGATCAGCTGGTGGACACGGTCAAACCGCTCAGGGTGTCTGGGAACCAACAGTAATCGTACTTCCGGTGACGCTGCCAGAATGATTTTAAACGCATCAAGTACCTGCTGATCCTCGCCGTCATGAGTACTGGCGGCCACCAGAATACGAATGTCGCTGCCCATACCCTGCTGCCACTTCTGCCGAAGTGCCTGACCTGTGGTGATGATGTCCGGAGCGACATCCAGATCAAACTTGATACTGCCGGTAACGTTGAGCTGTTGCTCGGGCAGGCCAAGCTCCAGAAATCTCCGTCCCGTCTCCTGGTTCTGGGCGGCAACCATATCGATCTGTTTTAGCATGGGGCGGGTGAGAAAGCCGAAGCGCCCATACCCTCTGGCCGAGCGTTCAGAGAGTCGGGCATTGGTAACCAGTACGGGAATCGAACGTTTGTGGCAGGCGGCAATGGTGTTGGGCCATAGCTCGGTATCAATGACGATGGCCATGACTGGCTTTACCTTGTCCAGGAATCTCCTGACAGCACAGGGAAGATCATAGCTCGCGTAGACATGGTCCACGCTGTCGCCATGAATTTTGCCAACCTGGGCCGAGCCAGTGGGAGTCATGGTGGTAATTAACACTCGATGGGTTGGGTAATTCTTTTGCAGTTGCTTAACCAGCGGGCCGCTGGCAATGGTTTCTCCCATGGATACCGAGTGTACCCAGATAATGGGTTTATCTGAGGCGGGGAGACTGAAGAAGCCAAATCGTTCCCTCTTTCTCTGCCAGTACTCTGGTGCTTTTTTGGAACGCAAGTAGAGGCGGACCATTGCCAAGGGGGATATCAGATATAACAGCAGAGAATAAAAAATACGACTCATGAGATACCACAGGTTGAAAGTTTTTGGAGCTGAATGTTAACAAAATTCCTGCCTGTCTTCCGTTGAGTGAAGAAACGGACGGGAAACCGGGTAAAGACAGCATTTAAGTCATGACGCACGCTTGGAGGAAATATGCACTTCTAATTCAAATATCCATGCTTCTCTTAACCTGTGAGTATTTTGAAGATCCGATGACTTTTTACCTTTAAGATCACTGAGATCAATTCTGGAGGTATCAATTCCCTCGACAGGTTTACCTTTGGAAAGATCATACAGCTGTTTGTTATCCAGAATGTACGCTTTCATTGCCAGGGAGTAGGCTTTCTGATCAGAATCATAAGATGGAATAGTTATCATGGTTTTTTTCACCGGAGACCATATCTGAATGAAGTTGGAGTTTGTGTCAATTGTTGCGGTTGTTTCGTTGCCAGAATTATTTCCCTGCTGGCTATCGGGACTCATCCGGGTTTGGACGGGACTGTTTCGGGTCACCGCTCTGTTAAACACCGACGAAAAACGACCTCTGTGCCGTCTGGTATCTGCTTCAGGCCTGTCTATATTGGGCAATAACATGGAAAGAGTACGGGACACTCTCCTTATGAAGTTGCCAGATCTTGATGTGGCGGACCTGCGTAGCTGAACCTGATCTTTTCCAGTGCTGGCTGGTTCGGAATCTATGGCGGAACCTGTGCATTGTTGTGGAGCTGAAAATTTGGCCGCTGCACTGGTCTCCATACAATCACTAACCCGGGGTTGCGTCATGTACGTTCAATTTGACTCTTTATTCTATTAAAAGTTCTTACATTGAATATTTTTTACCCTTGAGTTTTTCTGCCCTTATAATCCATGCCTTTCTGACAGGCTGGAATTCCCGCTATGGGCAGCAACCCAACACACACTTTGATGGTACAGGGTACAACCAGTGACGCTGGGAAAAGTGCCCTTGTCGCAGGACTTTGCCGGGTATTCCGGCGTCATGGTATTTCGGTAGCGCCTTTCAAGCCCCAGAATATGGCACTGAACAGCGCCGTCACCGGGGATGGTGGTGAGATTGGCCGGGCCCAGGCGCTTCAGGCTGCAGCAGCAGGGCTTGAACCTCATACGGACATGAACCCGGTCTTGCTGAAACCAAACAGTGATATCGGTGCCCAGGTGATCGTCAATGGCAAAGCCGTGGGGGAAATGAATGCGGCTGAGTATCATGCCTGTAAACCGGAGGTCATGGCCGCCATTTTGCGCTCCTGGCATCGTTTGCAGAGCCAATATCAAACCGTGCTGGTGGAGGGGGCTGGTAGCCCGGCAGAGATTAATCTGCGCGAAGGCGATGTCGCCAATATGGGTTTTGCAGAACAAGCGGACTGTCCGGTGATTATCATTGCGGATATCGATAAGGGCGGGGTTTTTGCCCATCTTTACGGTACCCTGGCGCTGCTCTCGGAGTCCGAACAGGCACGGGTAAAAGGATTTGTGATCAACCGTTTCCGGGGTGACGTAAAACTGCTTGAGTCCGGACTCCGTTGGCTTGAAGAGAAGACCGGCAAACCAGTACTGGGCGTTTTACCTTACCTTCATGGGTTACATCTGGAAGCAGAAGATGCGGTGATTGCCCAGCAACATCTGGCAGACCGGAAAACCCTGTTGAAGGTAGCTGTACCGATTCTGACCCGCACCAGCAATCACACCGACTTTGACCCTCTGCGCCTGCACCCTGAAGTGGACATTCACTTTGTCGGAAAAGGGCAGTCCATTCCGGCATGTGATCTAGTTATTATTCCGGGGACCAAAAATACCCGAACCGATCTTGCGTTTCTCAAAGACAACGGCTGGGATCAGGATATCCTCAGGCACCTGCGCTACGGTGGCAAATTGATGGGGATCTGCGGCGGTTACCAGATGCTCGGTAAGGCAGTGCATGATCCGCAGGGCATTGAAGGTGCCGCCGGAAGCTCACAGGCGTTAGGTCTTCTGGATCTGGAAACCACCATGGTTCGTGAGAAGACACTCACCCGGGTCAGTGGCACTATGCAGTTGCCGGGCCAGGAGCCTGTACCCGTCACCGGCTATGAAATTCATGCCGGGGTGACCACCGGCGCGGCCCTGGAAAAACCGCTAATCCAGCTGGATCAGCAGGTGGATGGGGTGATGTCAGACGACAGTCAGATATTTGCCACCTATCTCCATGGCGTGTTTGAACAGCCTGATGCCTGCACAGCCATTTTGACCTGGGCCGGTTTGCAGGAAGCCTCAAGGATTGATTATCACCTGTTAAGGGAAGAGGGCATTAACCGAATGGCGGATGCTATCGAAGAGCATCTCGATATGGGTAAAATCTTTGCACTGTGTGATATTGAACCACAAAGCCACTGAGTGCAGAAAAACGCTAACAACGCTTTGTGGTACAAGCATTGACTGGAAGAACCTGAGTTATGACTGAAAAAAAAGGCTACCGGCTAACCCGTATCTACACTCGAACTGGCGACCAGGGCATGACCCGCATTGGCGATGGTCAGCAGCTGCCAAAGTCACACCCCCGGCTCCATGCCATAGGTTCCGTGGATGAAGCCAACAGCTGGCTTGGCCTGTTGATCCACTCCCTGAAGCAGGGCAATGAAGTCACTGAAAACCAGTTGCAACAGATTCAGGATATCCAGCACCGGATGTTTGATGTGGGGGGTGAGCTGGCCATGCCGGGCTATCAGCTGATTCAGGAAGCCCATACCACAGCCATTGAGGCTCTGATTGACGAACTCAATGCACCATTGCCGCCTCTGACAAACTTCACCCTGCCCGGTGGTGGTCAGTCTGCCTGCCATTGCCACATGGCCCGAACCGTATCCCGCCGGGCGGAGCGGCATATTATCGAGTTAAACGAAGCGCTTCAGGAAAGTGGTGAAAAGATCAACGAACCATTACTGAAATTTGTGAACCGTTTGTCCGATCTTATGTACGTCCTTGGCCGTCATTGTGCCCGCCAGGATGAGGGAGAGGTCCTCTGGCAGGCATCCGAGAAAAGCAAAACAGCCTCCTGTTAGCAAGAATAACAGCAAAAAAATCGACAAACCCCTAGTGATTTAAGTCAAAGGTTTAGTTAGTATTGCGCAACTTTGTAAGGGTTTCGTCAGTGATTAGTATGAATCACGACGCTTTTGACCGCACATTTCGGCTGTTGCTGAACCGGTCAAAAGAGGGAACGGGGTGAAAAACCCCGACTGTACCCGCAACTGTAATGGACGAGTTCTCTGCGATTTATGCCACTGGTTCAACCGGGAAGGCTGCCGGGAACGATGACGCCAGAGTCAGGAGACCTGCCTTTGCAAAGCCCAAGAAGTCTGCACATGCAGGCGCAAACCGGGCGGGTAACCTGGCGGCTGGGAACATATCTCCTTATACACTGGGCTTTTTTGATAAGCCCGGTGGCCGCGCGTGCCGCCCTGAGTATTGATTGTGACTCAGGGAGACCATGAAAACACATTCCGTAACCTGCAAGACGCTGAAGAACAGGCTGCCCCGGTTAATGCTGGTGCTGGCCATGGTATTGGTCAATGCCGTTGCATTGGCCTGCGGTACTGCCCGGGCCAGCGAGTCTGACAGCCAGTATTGTGTGACCGATATGAGCGACCGCGCTGTCTGTCTGGATACCCGTTCGCCCAGAATCATCAGCTTGTCTCCGGGTTCTACTGAATTGTTATTTGCTGCCGGTGCCGGTGATCGCGTTATTGCGGTTGATCAGCACAGCGATTTCCCTGAAGCGGTCAAACAGCTGCCCAATGTGGGTGGCTACCCCAATGTGAGTGTTGAAGCCATTGTGGCCATGAAGCCTGATCTGGTGGTGGTCTGGACTGCCGGTAATTCCCAAAAGGTGATTGATCAGCTGGATTCCCTGGGCGTCAGCACCTTTCATATCGATGTGGTGGATTTTGCCGGCATTAAGCGAGCCATCCGAAGTCTCGGGCAGGTGGCCGGGACTGAAAAAACAGCCGAACAGGTGGTTGGCGACTTTACTGCGCGTTTGCACACACTGCAGAGTCACTATGCCCGGCGTGAGCCGGTATCGGTGTTCTTCGAAATCTGGCGATCACCACTGCTGACGGTGGGTAATGGCCTGGTGATTGATGAAGTTATTTCGCTGTGTGGTGGCCGGAATATCTATGGTGATGTCTCCGGGCGTATTCCCAAAATCGGTATCGAATCCCTGATTACCCGTGATCCACAGGTCATTATTGGTTCTGACCCGCAAGGCGATACCCCACAAACCCGCAAAGAGTTGCTCGACTACTGGAGCCAGTGGCAAAACCTGCAGGCGGTACAGCGGCAACAACTGTTTTCGGTACCCAGTGATCTGATTGCCAGACCAACGCCCAGAATTCTGGAAGGGGCAGAGATAATCTGCCACCAGTTACAAGCGATGCGCTCAAAGGCAAGCCACTCGGAATATGTGGCTGCCCAGGCACCACTTCATTAAGAGAGTCCGTTCTGAAAAGGCGGGCTTCTGCCAATTTTTAAGACCATTCGCTTACGTTAAGGATGTAAACAAAATGTCGTTTAATCATTGTTCTGTTTTTGCACGTACCGGGCTTTCGGTTGCTGTGGCAATGTCTGTGATGAGTTCTGCTGCGGCTGCAGAAGATGTTTATAAGCTTGGAGAGGTTGTTGTTACTGCAACAAGGACGGCTCAAACTGTTGATGAGACGTTGGCTCCTGTGACGGTGATTGATCGTGAGCAGATTGAGCGGAGTCAGGCTATTTCCGTTACAGAACTTTTGACACAGGCACCTGGTGTTCAAATCGCCTATACAGGTGGTGTTGGCAGTAAGACGGGGGTTTATTTACGGGGCACAAAAACACAGCAGACACTGATTCTCGTTGATGGTCATCGTATGAATGGAGCTTACGCCGGTGAGGCTCCTTTGCAGTATTTAGATCCAGATCAAATCGAAAGAATAGAAATTGTCCGTGGACCGCGTTCAACGCTTTATGGGGCTGATGCGGTGGGGGGTGTTATCAATATCATCACTCGAAAAGGTGGAAAAGAGCCTCAATTGACGGTTAAGGCTGGTGGTGGTAGCCGAAATACCGGTGAATATGGTTTGAACTTTAATGGTTCAGTTGGCAGAACGCAGTTCAATGTGGGTGCTCGTCTGTTTGAAACTCAAGGCTATGATCGTACGACGAATCAGCTTGGTTCGGACTGGGATGATGATGCGTTTCGAAATAAGTCCATTTCGGGCAGTTTGTCCCATCGTTTTGAAAATGGTATTGATGCAGGGGTTAATATCTCTCACTCCGAAGGCAAGGCTGAATACGATAATAGTTTTGGTAGCAGCGCGCCGGAGTATCCAATTTCATTTTTTGAACAAACGACGTTCAATGTTTACGCATCCTTATCGGTCAATGAGCTGTGGAATACTAAAATTGATGCAGGTTACGTCCAGGATGATCGAAAAGATGTAGGAGCTCGCCCAAGCTATGCGGAAGGCGAAATTCTTTCCCTGAACTGGCAGAATGATATTGCCTGGGCTGATGAGCAATTGCTGATTGCGGGTGTTGACTATTCAAACGATAAAGTAACCACCAGTAATAACTATGCTATCGATGAACGTTATAATGTTGGGGTTTTTGTTCTTAATCAGTCGTCTTTTTCTGGTAGCGATCTACAGGTAGGTGGACGTTTTGACAAGAATGAAGTGTATGGCAATAACACAACGGGCAGTGTGTCCTGGGGCTTTGATTTGCCTGCTGACACTCGTCTGATCGCCTCTTACGGAACAGCATTCAGAGCACCTCCATTCGTTGACCTGTATTCTCCATATGGTCCGAATCCGGATTTGAAGCCAGAAGAAGCCAGAAATGCTGAATTAGAATTACGGGGTGTCTGGAGTCATAATACTCAGTGGTCGGTCAGCGTGTACCAGAACGATATGGATAATATGCTCGAATATAATCGTGATACGAAACGCACAGAGAACATTGCCGAAGCGAGAATGCGTGGAGTTGAGTTTGTGGTCACCTCTCGGATTTATGACTGGGACCTAAACACCAATTTGAGTTTTGTAGACCCGGAAAATCGGTCAGGAGATAATGCGGGTAAAACGCTGCATCGTCGAGCCAAACAGCTTTTTACAATGAACGTCGACAGAAATTTTGGCAAATGGACGATCGGAGGCACTTTCAAAGCTCAGGGTAAAACATGGGATGACGCCCCAAATAAGGTTGAAATGCCCGGGTTCGGTACGTTTGACTTAAGAGCATCCTTGGCGGTCTCTCCTGAGTTGAAAACACAGCTTAAAGTTGTCAACCTGCTGGATAAGGAATACACAACGACTAAAGGCTATATCGATGAACCCAGAGGCGTATTCGCTACTCTGATCTGGTCTCCCGATTTATAAACTCGACCCCGTACCACGTTTTGCGTGGGAATGCAGACCGTACTATCAATAGGCTCTGAAGTGTTTGCCAGTTACCGTATGCATTCCCACGGAAGAGCCGTGGGAACGAGGTTGCCTCTGCAATAAACAGGTTTGGCCATGCCTCTAAAATACTCCGGCGATATCCGCGAACTCTGCTACCCATTTATCTACGAAGACTCCCCCTTGTGTGATTATGAAATTATCACCGACGAACTGTGCGCAACCCTCGGTGGCGTTATCAGCGAGTTGGAAGGCGATCAACGGTTTTTCGATATCTATGATTTCCTGGATCAACTGCAACCCAGAATTTTCCATATGAATGGTTCAGTCCGTGGCAAGCAGGCGATATTTGAACAGCAGATACAGTGGCTGGCAGGTTACTTTGATCACTACCAGCAAGAGATTGAAGGGCAGCTGCACGGCTTTGTACTTCCCAGGGGCGGTCGTCCCGTACAACTACTGCACAGTTGTCGTTCACTCTCCAAGAAGGCAGTCAGGGCGCTGGTCAAGGTAGACGCTCACGGCATTGAGGTGCCGGATGAGCTGCATCGGTTTGGCAATATGCTCTGTAATCAGTTCTTCCGTTTAACGGTGGTGATCAATCGCCGACTCGGCATCGTAGAACCTGAATACCAGAGTTTGAGCTATAACCTGAAGCCGCCATCCAGGAAAGAACAGCAATAACAAGTGGCATCAGTCGGCTTCCGTCAGAAGCCGACATCGCTATGGATCAGTAGGCAATATTCCGGTAATTGAACCCTTTAAAGCTGACTTTGTACAGCAGGGAATAGATCACCGGCAGCACGATCAGTGTCAGTACCGTAGCAAAGCCCAGGCCGAAGATAATGGTCACGGCCATGGATTTGAAAAAGGCATCAAACAACAATGGAATCATCCCCAGCATGGTGGTCAGGGCGGCCATACAGACGGGCCGCAGGCGGCTGACCGAGGCGTGGAATATGGCCTCATGTTCTTCCCGGCCTTCTTCCAGCTCCAGTTTGATCTGTTCCACCAGAACAATACCGTTCTTGATGATCATCCCCGACAGACTCAGCAGGCCCAGCAGTGCCATAAAACTGAACGGTGCATTCAGCGCCAGCAGCCCGGCCACAACGCCAATCAGTGCCAGGGGAACCGTACACCAGATAGCTATAGGCTGTCGTATGGTGTTAAACAGGAATACGGTAATCAAAAACATCCCCAGATAGCCCAGCGGTATTGAGGCAAAGACCGCACTCTGTGCATTAGAAGACAGTTCATGAGCGCCACCCCATTCCAGCTGGTAACCATCGGGCAGTGGAATGGCTTCGATGTTTGCACGGACCTTGCGCAACACGCTGTCGGCGGTTTCATCACCCAGCAACTCCGGGTCAGCCATCACGGACATCATGCGCTTACGGTCCCGGCGGATGATCAGGGGGTTTTCCCATTCGGTATCGAAACTGGAAATGGCCTGGGTGATGGGCACATAACTGTTATAGTCAGCACTCCAAACCTGTAGATCAGTAATGCTATCGGCATTCAGACGTTCGGATTCCGGAGAGCGGACAATCAATGGCATTAACTGGCTGCCCTCACGATAGACGCCAACCTGACGGCCGCTGAAGTTCACCAGCAGAGCGTCGTCCAACGCCTGTTTGGAGATACCACTGCGGCGGGCACTGGCTTCATCCAGGTGAGGGCGAATCAGGCTGACCTGATTACGCCATCCGTGTCGTATATGCGTGGCCATCGGTTCATTCCGCAGTACATTGATGGCCTGTACCGCCAGAGAACGTAATACTTCCGGGTCTTCGCCATAGAAACGGGCTTCAATTTCTGCTGCGGGTGAAGGGCCATTCTGTAAGTATTTGATCCGATATTCCACATCACCGAAATCTTCGGTCAGACGGATTTCCAATGTCGGGATCAGCGGTGTGATGGCTTCCAGGTTATCCGTCTCGATAATCAGCTGGCCGAAACTGCTGTATTGCTTTTCCGGCATATAAGGGAGAATAAAACGCTGTGCGCCCTGGCCAATCACCGTTGTTACATTTTTTACGCCGGGGAGCGTCAGCAGTAGTTGCTCAAACTCCGCCACCCTTGTTTCGGTAGCACGGACATCACTGCCCTCAGGCATCCAGAAATCCACAAAGAACATTGGCGTATTGGATGGTGGGAAAAAGACATTTTTCACCGAACCAAACCCCATAATCGCCAGTACCAGTGCCAGAATCGTCAGGCTGATGGTGATGGGGCGGTGAACCAGAGAGAACCCGAGCAGCTGTTTATACAGGGTGAACAGTGCACCCTGGTAAGGATCTATGGATTCACCCGCCGCCTGTCGGGCAGCCAGCTCGTCCTTTTTAAACAGAATGTTGCAGAAGAAGGGGGTCAGGGTGATGGCTGTGATCCAGCTCAGGAACAGGGAGATCAACAGCACCTGGAACAACGACAGACAGAATTCACCGGTGGCATCATCAGAAAGGCCAATAGGGGCGAATGCCATAATGGCAATGACGGTGGCACCCAGCAATGGCCACTGGTTCTGGCTGACAACCTGTTTGGCGGCCTGCAACCGGGTGAGTCCCCGTTGAATACCAACCTGAATCCCTTCTGTGACGACAATGGCGTTATCCACCAGCATCCCCAGGGCAATGATCAGGGCACCCAGGGAAATCAGCTGGAGTTCAATGCCGATCACCTTCATAACAATGAACGTGCCGAGGATGGTCAACAGCAGAACAGCGCCCATCAGCAGGCCTGCACGTACGCCCATGGCCAGCAGCAGTACGACAATAACAATGGCAATGGATTCCAGCAGGTTGATCAGGAAACCATTGACCGATTCCGAAACGGTTGCCGGTTGGTCGTATACTTTGGTGAGTTCAATGCCAACCGGTTGCCCGGACTGAAGCTCATCAATGCGCTGACGAATAGCGTCGCCTATATCCACCACGTTAACACCGGAAGCGAAGGAGATGCCCAGTGACAGAGCCTGGCGGCCATTGGAGGAATAGAGTGTGTCCGGTGTTTCATCGAAGTCTCGACGAACAGTGGCGATATCGCCGAGTCGAACCAGCTGTGTGCTCCCCGGCGGGCTGATGATCAGCTGTTCCAGTTCACGAATGTCATTGAACTCACCGGTGGGATGAATGCGAATGGAACGCCCTTCAACCAGCATATTACCGGCATTGGAGACCACGTTCTGATTCTGGATCAGGGAGAATATCCAGGCTGGATCGATACCCAGGTTAGCCAGCTTGGCCTGGGACATCTCAACCACCACCTGCTCCTGACGGGCACCGGCGATGGAGACTTTCTTGACCCCTTCAACCAGCACCAGCTCACGTTTCAGGTAATCGGCGTAGTTTTCCAGGTCCCTGGAGGTGTAGCCTTCCCCGGTAATGTTGAACAGCATGCCATAGACATCGCTGTAGTCGTCCACCACAACCGAGGCGTAGACGCCGGGCGGCAGACCACTCTGGGTGTCATTGACCTTGCGGCGCATTTCATCCCAGATCTGGGGCAGTTGATCTTTGTCGTATTGTTCTTTCATCTCCACCATAATCTGGGAACGGCCATTGCTGCTGATGGAATCGATGTGTTTGACATACTCCATCTGCTGAATGGCTTCTTCCAGCGGCAGGGTCACTTCTTCTTCCACCTGTTCCGGGGAAGCTCCCGGATAGTGGGTAATCACCATGGCCTGTTTGATGGTGAACTCAGGGAACTCCAGCTGGCCCAGTCCAAAAAACGACATTGCACCACCAACCAGCAGGATAACCACAAACATCCAGCTGATCACCCGGTGGGATATGGAATATTCGGCAATATTCATGGCTTATAGTCCCCGTTCCTTGCGCAGCGGTTTGACTGGCATGCCATCGTATAGCTGACTGAGACCTGCGGTAACGATCTGGTCACCGGTATTGAGGCCTGACAGAACCTGAATTCCCGCTTCGGTAATCCGTCCTGTGGTCACTTCGACAGGGGTAACCTGACTGGTATCCTGATCAAAACGCCAGACCACCGTCTTATTGTCAGTGTCAGTTTTGGAAACGGCTGAAATGGGGACCAGAACGTATCCTGGTTGCCCCCGGGTATCGATGACCCGGGCCAGGTCAATAATGACTGTGGCGGTCATGCCGGGAAGAATGTTCATATTGGTTGGTGCCATCCGGGTGAAAATGACTTCATAACTCTGGGTGCCCGGAGTTACCCGTGTAGCATGTTCTTTATAGTTGACCGGAAACTCCTTGCCAGGTGCACCCGGGAAGGTGGCAATGGGCTGATAGCCATTGTTGACCGCCTTGGCGTTGACATGGGAAACGATACTTTCAGGTACCTGGATGCTGATATCGAGCCGGTCGCTGCTTTGCAGAATAAGGACCGGTTGCTGGGCCTGAACCTGCTGGTGCGATTCGGCCAGAGTCTGGGCAACCCGGCCACTGAAGGGTGCTGTCAGTGTCGTATACGCCAGTTTGTCCCGGCTTAATTTCAGCGCCGCTTCCGCAGATTTCAGTCTGGCACTGGCAGTATCGTAGCTCGATTGTGAAATAACTCTCTTTTCTAACAGGGAGCTGGCGCGTTCAAACTCTGCCTTGGCCAATTCATAATTCGCCTGACGATCCTGAAGCTCATTGCGGATATCCCGGTCATCAAGATAAGCCAGCACCTGTCCTTCAGTCACATCATCGCCCTGTTTGACCTCGATCTTGTCGATCTGTCCGGGTATACGGAAGGATATTTCAGCTTCTTCGGTCGCCGTTACTTTGCCTGGAAAATAACGTAACTGCTGCTGCTGGGGATCTTTTACCGTAAAGAGTTTTACTGGCCGGATGACTTCTTTATGCCCGGTTTGCTCCTGATCGCAACCGGTCAGCAGGGTGAACGTCATTAACACCATCACGGCGATGGATGATCGGGATGAAGGGGTGAGATGCATTCTGAGGTAGCTCCAAAACAGTTGGGTAGAAGTATCTGGTAGACATGCTTGATGTGTACCGCGTTCCTGGAATCAATAAATTCTGGCTGGTTAACTGCTTATATATGTAGCAACAACCTGCTCAGCCTGAAGCTTGCAGTTGTCAATCATGGGTGGTGGAAACGGCGATCTCCATCCCCAGCCCTGCAGGTATTTGGCCAGGTTGGAAGTGAGAAGGCTGAAGCCATTGTCTTTCTGCAGGGAGGATTGTTTAAGGCCAAACCCGGACATGCTGATCTGGAACAGACCTTCGCCCAGACTCCAGATGCCCATCACAAAATCAGTCAGTGCATCCTCGCGATTCTGGTCGGTTATTTCAGGGTTGTCCGCCATTAACTCAATAATCAGTGCTTTAACCATCTGGCTCATCTTATGGTAGATGTCGTCCAGTGTCTGTGCCCGTCCTGTTGATGCTCGTTGCCAGATATCCGGGGTCATTGCCAGTTGTCGTAGAAAGTAGTGATTGGGCTGTCTGGCATAAGACAACCAGATGGCAATATTAAGCGTCAGAAGACGTTCCATGGCGGGTACCGGGCTGCTGAGCACTTTATGGAATACAGTCGCAATCGTGCTGGAGATAGTAATGGCGCAACCCAGCAACAGATCTTCCTTGCTGGAGAAGTGCGAATATACGGTTCCCATTGAGAACTGGGCTTGTTTGGCAACTTCAGACATTTTCAGGTCCATAAAGCCCTTTTCCTCAAGAATGGTCAGGGCGGACTGAATAATGGTCGTTTCTCTCTGTGCCCGTTTGTCGGATGCTGACATGGCAAATAACCGTGGTGGAGAGCAGGAAAATTAAGTAGCAGGACTGTTTGAATAAAAATCGAATTATATTCGAATTTTGTTTTAAATAAAGGTAATTATTCAGGTGTACAAAAGTAGTTAACGTTAATAAAGAAGAAAAGTGGTCGAAAACAATATATTACAGGCTTTTTACATGCTGGCGGGCTTGCTCGGCTAATGGTCCCCCACTTAAACTGCTTGCTGTCTAATTGCTGTTTTTCTGGAGGTATGGATGCTCCTGGTCGTTCTTTTTGCATGCCTGATTGTCGCTGTTACTGCTTTTTTATCCCTTCTTGAATCATCGTTGGTGGCGGTTGATGAGTTAAGGCTGGTCACGATCCTGTACAAAAGGCCCGACAATAAAAAGGCTATCCAGCAAGTCTTTCAGAAAAAGCGGGAGCACCTGTCAGCGATTGTTTTGTTGAGCACACTGATCAGTATTTCTGGCAGCACTTTCCTTGGAGCGCTGGCTGCCAGAGAATTTAACGATCTCTGGATGGTTGTTTTTACGGCACTGCTCGCTTATTTTATGCTGGTATTCGCCAAGGTTCTGCCCAAGCTGCTGGCAGTGCAGATTGCTGATAGGGTCGTTGCCAGATATTCACCTTTTATCCATCTTATGTATTCAGTGACCAGACCTGTGCTGCTGTTAGCCTTGGTCTGGACCCGTCTTTTACCCAAGCCCATTGAAGAAGACAGAAGCAGTGATGAACTCCGGAGTATTATCAAGCATTACAATAAGCGTGGGGTGATTGGTAAACGTCAGCGAAAACTGGCCGACGCTGTACTGACTTCCCATCAGCGCCAGCTGACTGAGCTGGTTGAGCGCTCAATACCCGCTGTCTGTCTCTTATCCGAGGCAACCGTCGCTTCTGTTGAAACGACGATTCGCTCATATCCCTGTAAGCGTTATGTGGTTCTGACCGATGGCAAGCCTACAGGAATTGTTCTCTATCGGCATATCGCCCGTTGTCTGGTTAATGAAAAGGCTGATATCTCAGTGGGAGAGCTTATGAGAAAAACCATTAATCTGGCACCGGAAACCTCATTGCATGAGGCAATGACAGCGCTTCAGGAGGCCAGGGCGTCCATTATCCTGCTTTTGGGAGAGACGGTAGAACAGACCCGGATTGTCACCGCGAAAAAGTTGTACCAGGCTTTACTGCGCTGACTTCAAATCAGGCGACAGATATTGTTAACTGGCTGTACCCCAATTCATCTTCGACAATTTCTCCGGTGGTAATTTCAAGGCGTTGATAAAAGGTATTACAGGCACAATATCAGGAGCCTCTTACGGTCTGACCACACTGATATTCTTTCTTCGGGAGTATGCATCCTGATGCTGGAAATAGTGAGGAAGTGTCATTTTCACCAGTTCAGAAAACCATTCAAACTCTACGCAGGGTGTGTTGCAGGAATCAATGTTGCCTATTTTATCCATAAAAAATGAGTAGTCATAGTCAGGGCATTTTCTTTTGATGTTCAGGAAAATACCCTGGCGGGTCATCACTTCAAGCAATTCCCGGGCAAATAATTTTTCAAAATACCCATAGCGGTAAAAAGTCCCTGGGGTATGGCGCGTTCGATGTTGATCTGTGCACCCATCGGCTCCTGGCAGTGTCCAGTTATCCTGGTAGCCATGGACGGTCATTTTTGCACGCCAGCAACAAAATTCCGGGTCCCTGGTGGTGGGTTCTGATTTAAAAAAGACTTTCGTCAGGTTAAACAGTACTTTTTTGGCGATTCCCTCCATTATGACGGCGGCATCAGGAATAAAGTTTGGTTCCCAGTACTGGGCATGATCACGGAGATGCTCCGGCAGCTGGTGTAGCTGGACGTCACTCAGGCGGCAGTTCACGCCGCCCATATCACGGTAGATAAAATCAATAGCGGGTAAATCGTTGTGATCCATTGTCAGCTTCAGCAATACGTTTTGACCATGAAACTCAAGATAAAAGCGCTGCCTGTAAATGTGATCGACCATTTCTTCCGCAATGGGCTTGAGTAATGCGTCGGTAATAAACTGGGTAGGCGTCTTTTGGCTTTGTTCAACCAGGGTGTTGAGTAAAGGCCAGTTGTTTACGCCAAACAGTGCATATAGTGGGATAATGTAGTGGCCTTGAGTCGTGAATAATTCCGGAACAGGTCTATGGATCATGCCGGCACCGGATAGCTGTATGGCTTCTTCTTTCGGGTCAATCAGGTGGGCATCAGGAACGAAAGACAAATTTTCTTCCAGACACGTAAACTTCTCTGTTTGTTTATTTTTTAATACCGACGAATTCGCTACGCTGGCTGCACACTCTTTTTGATAAAGCAACCTGCGAACACCCCCTATTTCCTCATTCAGGCTGACTTTGACCATGGCGAATTCTGTTGTGCTGCCAGTGGGCAAGGCAATCAACAAGGTTCTGAATGAGCTTAACGCTAAAGCGGGAACATCAACCTGTGCATGCTGATATTTTGATATCAGGGGGGAAAACAGCGTTGTGGATTTCGGGTGTACCAGATACAGGATTTGATCCTGACCTTCGACCGTGCGCGTGATTGAGCAATGCCCTTTGCGGAGCTGAAACAGTTTTCCTTCAGAACAGGGAATCCAGTAGCCTTTCATCATAAACGGCTGGAAAGTGCCGGGATGGTATTGATCATCGCTGGCCTCATACCCATGATGAAACCCGGCAACGATCTGTTGATTTTCATTAACAACGTGCCGGCTCTCTTCTGCCATCGCCAACCGGGTTTTTTCGGCGTATATATACGCCAGGAAGGTATCTGGCAGAGCTTTGAAAGTATCCCATAGTGGACTTCTATCCATTTTTTCCCTGCAGGATTGGATTTCAGTCTGAAAAAACTGATCAACAAGAGATAAGCAGTTCCGTTCGGATAACTGACTATTGCCGGGGGGGAGTGAACGATTTTTCGTCTCTGTCAGCGCAGTGTAAACATGGGGGATACCTGTTGTGGCCGCAATCATCTTCCTATCCTATGATGTTTCCACTCTGTATCCAGTCTGAGCCATCCTGCTTTCTGGCTGAAAACCAAATCGACGGTCAGCTTCCAATTGACTGGTCTCCTGCGTGCCGACGGTTACAGGCAGGCGACGTGGCTGCATGATTTTATCACTGCTTTGTGAAGCTTCCCGATGGATATATAAGCCGTCGTTCTCATTCGGACCTCTGGCGTCTATGAATTGCTCTTTAACCAGATAGCCAACCAGGTGCTTGGGCAGATCCTGCTGAAAGAGTGCGTATTGCCAGCGATTAAGTGCATTACCCCTAACCCGGTATTGTTGATCAAGTTTTTCTCGATATGTCTCATTATCAGCACCTGATGATTGATCAGTCCCAAAACCGAGCAGGTGCATCAGTTGATAAATGTCATCATCACTTCTCTCGTGATTAAGACGCCAGAACTCATCGGATACAAAACGATAAACATGTTGATAAAGCGAAACGGGGGTGTAGTGGGAGTGCAAAAGATGGCTAATGGTTTGCTGACTTTCAGGCGTGAGGTTCTCATAGGCATCAGCTTGAGCCCGGCCGGAGACGATGGACAGCCCTGTAAAGTGATTAACTTGCTCCTGACAGCGAGCTGCCATGGAGGATTCACTACTGTGTCCAATGGCACTGGCAAGAGATGCTGTAACGCTGTCTTGCAAAAATTGCTGAATACAATCCTTTATGTGGCTGTTACTGCCAGAAACCAACGGAAGTAACAGCGATTGTATTCTGCCTGAGAAACCTTCGTTGCATCCTTCTAAATCATTGCCAACAATAGCGACAAGATTATTTAGAGCATTGCTGATTGAGTTGTCTGTCAGGTTGTAAACTTCGGCATAGAATAACTGGCTGACAAACATTTCAAAATACTCAACAGACTCGTCAACCATCCCGCGACCGCTGTAGCCATGGTCTCTCATGCCTGAATAGCGATTAAGTCGCTGGATAAAGTTTCTTTCCAGTGCGGCTAGCGCCCCATCAATACCGGGGTTGCTGGCTCTGTATTGCTGATACGCATGGCAATCCCGGAGTGTCTGGCACAGAGCCTTGATGTTCCTGTGCAGCTGGCTCCCCGCGTACATGACATCCCTTTCGCTATCACCATAGATCGCGTAGAGTTGCTCCTCGTCAATGACCGGTTGATCCGCCGGTTTCCTGAAGTAGCATACTGCGTGATGCCGTAAAAGGTCATGGCAGCGTTCCAGCGATTTCGCCTCAATCCCTGAAATGTGTTGGATATTCGTCAAGGCGTTTTGAATGGACAGTAATGCCTGAGGGCTGTTGGTACCTTTTATTTGTTGGTAAATCTCATAGAGTAAAGCTGATTTATAACTTTTAATGGAATCCAGCTCGCTTATTCCCATTTCCTTCAATACGTCAATGGCAGTGCGCAGGCTTCTGGTACTTGTCAGCTCTTTAAGCAATTGTTGAAGCTTTAATAACTTGTTGAGGTGCGGACAAATGAGACGTAACTGTGCAACATTCAGATTGGTGCTGTAGGTTCCGCGCAGAAACTGCTTGGGTTCTCCGTTAGCACCATACATCGCAAGTTCTGCGTAAATTGATTCAAACTTGTCCTTAAGGAAGTCCCTGTCATCATGATTCTCAAGATTGATGGAAAGGGTATTGAACAGCAGACAGGGTTGCGCCTGGGGTAAAGGGCTGATCAAACGTTGACACGCTGTTGTCATACGTAATGGATTTCTGAGAATTTCGGCCATTGATTTTTTTCCGATGCTGACAAAATGATCAGCGCTATCCTCTGAAATCCTGTCATCCACTCCCAGCAGGTCACCCACTATACATAAAAAATCGTCATACCATTTGTTTAATTCTTCCAGATGCTCTCTGAGTTTGATCATTTGATCTTTAGTTAATGAAAATCCGGTTTCTCCATCATAATTTGCTTCCACATCATGCAGTAGGTTCTGGCTGAATAGCAGGTCGAAAAAGCTATAGCCAAGGGCATGATTGCCATCGGGGATTTTGATCAGGAAACGCCCCTCAGTTTCATAGGGAGCCTGTTGGTAGCCAATGTCTACCGTATACATCTCTCTAAACTCCGGTTGTACTTCAGCGAGTTCTATTAGATGAGAGAGCCTGGCCCTGACGCTGTCTCCCAGGTGCTTATCACTTTTGCACTCCCTATAGGTATCTGCAAGAGTGCTTGCGGCTAACTGATCGACTTCGTGTTGGTCCCAATGAAGCCAGTGACTGATCAGCTTTCGTTTCTCAATGGCAGCTTTTTTCTCCGCCTGTTGATCAACATGGTTGGCAGTGGCTGTTTCAATAGTATTGGCATCCCCGCCATGTTCATGGAAAAAATTCCGAAGGTACTCCAGATGCCCGGCAATTTGCTGTCGCAATGGTAGAAGCTGCCTGAATGCTGATGCGTCTTCAAGAAGGGTAATGACTTTGGCCCGGATCTTTAAATCAAAACATTGAGTGAGATGTTCAATGCTTTGATGTGACCAGGTTCCTGACAGGTTTGATGTGCTGATAATTTGCTGAATAATATGACCATAATCAATATCAGGGGTTGTCTCACAGGGAGGCTGTGGTATATCCATGGCTACTGCCAATGGTTGATCAGTATGGGAGGACGATACTGATTGTTGCGCCCCGGCAGCAGATGTAATTTGAGGGGTTGTAGGGGTAAAGGGCCTTGGATGAATAGGGGGCATGGATAAAACCTGATAAACGCAGAAACTGAATATATTGACCCGGGAGTTGATAGGAAGTTCACGGGAATGCCGATTTTTTCTGCAAGGAGAAACACTTGACCCGATGAGAGTCTTTTCATATCGGGGCGAAGATTTATCTGCGATTATTTTGTATCATCCTTAACTTGCTCTTCAAACATACCCGGTCATAGATTGAGTTGTTCTTATTGGAATAAAGAGTAAAGCCAGAGTATTGAGCTCAGCCTTCTTCGGTCAAAAAGTAGCTCAAGCTCTTACAACTGAAAAATAATAATATAAGGGCTGTTTAGATGAAGCTAACAAGATTGAGTATTTTTTTGCTAGCCATTATAACCTCAGGCTGGTCCGGCGCTGCTGAAGCAATTTCTATTTCCAAATTGTACTGCATGTTTTTCTATTGTGGATCAGAACCAGAGCCAGAACCATTACCAGAACAAGTACCAGAGCCAGAGTATGACTTTGTTGTTGTAGGTGCGGGTTCAGGTGGAGGAACTGTGGCATCACGACTTGCGCATCTGGGTCATTCAGTATTACTCATCGATGCGGGTGACGATCCAGCTGACAATAATCCAACCTACCCTGTTCCTGCTGCTCACCCTTTTGCCAGTGAAAAGCCAGGCAAAAGTTGGTCCTATTATGTAGAGCACTACAGTGACCCTGCGAAGGCTGCACGCAACACTAATGCGATGTGTCGTATCAATGATAATCCTGAGAGGCGCGTCAGCTGTATTGTTCAAGACAATGGCAACTGTGATTGTCCCGACGGAACTTCTCGAGAAGGCATTTTCTATCCTCGAGGTACCGGGATAGGTGGCTCCTCAGCTAACAACGCCATGATAAATGTGCTGCCAAAAAATTCAGACTGGGATTCGTTAGCTGAATTGACGGGCGATTACTCCTGGTCGGCCAGCTATATAAATAGTACCTATCTGCCTATTCTTAATGATTGGGCCTCTATTGAAAAATATGAAGCGGACTGGTTGGTTAACGATATACATGGTCAATATGTTCAAGAGATGGTTGAGTCTGCAGTATCCGTTGTGAACCCTCCCAATTTTGACAGTAATAAATCCATTGTTGAAAACCTGAATGACAATAACCTTTTAGAAGCATCGCTGGCTAACGAGGAAGAGGGGATGTGGGTGTTGCCTGTGGCTCATAAAGATGGCTTCAGGGCGAGTGTTCGTGAGCGAATCCTGGCAAGTGCCTGTTTGGCGGATCCCTTAAACCCGGATGGGTTGTCGGATAGTCAGCGCGAAAACAGGTGTAAAAACGATGGTCTCTGGGACTATGACAATGATAGTCCGTTGCTGGTTATTCAGTACAATTCTCTGGTTACAGAGGTGTTGTTTGATAGTCAGGACAGTAAACAGGCGACGGGGGTTGAGTATGTAGTGGCTGAAGGCGCGTACACAGCAGATAAGACTCATCAGGATGCTTCAGGCCAGACTCGTAATCAAGCCTATGCGGCCAAAGAGGTGATTCTGGCGGCAGGTGCGTACAATACACCGCAACTGCTGATGTTGTCCGGTATTGGTGATCCTGAAGTGTTTAATCGTGCTGATATCAATATTCCCCTGCGTCATGCATTACCGGGAGTCGGAAGAAATCTGCAGGATCGCTATGAAGTAGGCATGGTATACGAGGCACCCACCAAACTGGAGTGGTTTGAGCGCTGTTTGTCATTCTTTAATAATATTCTTGGTGAAGGCTGTGTGGCGTATTTGAAGGGGGTAGCGACGCTGAATACACAGAGTGAGAAATCGGTGTTGTCAACCAATCTGAGCTTTGCGTCAATACTGACAAAGTCTTCACCAGATAAGCCTGAGGAGGATCTGCATATCTTTGGCCTGGTGAATCAGTTTACCGGTTATTTTGATGGCTACAGTGCGGTGGGATTGCAACCAGAACGATTCACCTGGGTGATATTGAAAGGTCATAATGAAAATCGTGGCGGTATTGTTACGCTGAAAACGGATAGCCCTTTTGACCGGCCTTCAATTAATTACCATTACTTCGAAGATGGCAATGAGAACACACTGAAACTGGGTGGAAATCCGAATTCAGGCGAGACTGACCTGGAAGGTATTCTCACGGGCGTAAAGTTGGTGCGTGATATTGTTCATAATGCAGAAGCCGTGTATGGAACACAATATCAGGAAATTTGGCCGGGGAGATCGTTGCAATCAGATGAGGAACTCAAGCAGGCAATCAGAGATGGTGCCTGGGCTCATCATGCGTTCAGTACTGCGGCTATCGGTAGAGACGATGATACTTTTTCGGTGCTGGATAGTGACTTTCGTGTACGGGGCATTGAAAACTTACGTGTTGTGGATGCATCAGTATTCCCAAGACATGTGGGGACTTTCCCGATACTTGCCATTTACCTGATGGCCGAAAAAGCTGCTCATGATATTGATCGGGTAAACTAGGAGGCTATTCCAAAGTTATATTTTTCAGGTCCATTAGACACCCTGCCTGTCCTTTAACACAGGCAGGGTGTCAACCTCATTCGATAAAGGACTGGCATGCAGT
Source organism: Thalassotalea sp. G20_0 (assembly GCF_017744175.1). Taxonomy (NCBI): domain Bacteria; kingdom Pseudomonadati; phylum Pseudomonadota; class Gammaproteobacteria; order Alteromonadales; family Colwelliaceae; genus Thalassotalea; species Thalassotalea sp. G20_0. Next base: position 53,241 of record NZ_JAGHQV010000013.1, read on the forward strand.
TATGAGTCCTGCCATGTTATAATTCCAGCTATTTCAAGTCATCCCAGATAGTTGAACTCCCTTATGTCTCAAACTGTAGAAGCCGATGTGGTGGTGATTGGCGGTGGCATCGCTGGTCTCTGGTTATTTCGCACCCTGAATACCCTGGGCTATCGAACCTTGTTGCTGGAGCAGAACGCTCTGGGCGGTGGTCAGACCATAAAATCCCAGGGCATTGTTCATGGTGGTACAAAATACACGTTAACAGGTCAGTTAACCAATGCTTCCCAGGCCATTGCCGGTATGCCGGAGCGCTGGCGTAATGCCCTGGCAGGCAAGGGTGGGGAGGTGGATCCGGATCTCCGTTCGGCCCGCATACTGTCTGAATACCACTATCTCTGGTCGCCGGGTGATATTGGCTCACGAATGACCTCTTTCTTTGCCAGTAAAGCGCTTCGTGGACGGGTTGATGCATTAACCAGTGAGCAGTTTCCGGCCATTTTCAAACATGATGGTTTCCGCGGAAAGGTATATCAGCTCAATGAAATTGTTCTGGATATTGCCACCGTTACCCGTGCTCTGGTCAGTGGCCTTGAAGATAAAACGCTGAAAGTGGACTGGAGCGAGCAGGGTAATGCCCGGTTGTTAACCAATGCCAACGGTGAGATTGATGCTGTTGCCCTGGCGGATAACAATGGTCAGACCACCCTGTTGCAAGCCAAACGGTTTGTGCTGGCTGCGGGTGAAGGCGCTGAGGCGCTATTGAATACCTGGGGTGTCAGTCATCCAAAAATGCAGGTACGTCCCTTGCAGATGGTGATGGTTCGCCATACCCATCCTGAGCCTATTTATGCCCATTGTCTCGGCACAACACCATTGCCGAGAATGACTATTACCAGTCATCCGGATACCGATGGCAAGTGGGTCTGGTATCTCGGCGGAGGCATTGCGGAAGATGGTGTCAAACAGTCTGCAGAGGAATTGATTGCCACGGCGAAAAAAGAGCTGAAAGCGCTGTTGCCCTGGGTAGACCTGAGCCAGGCTGAGTGGGACACCCTGCGGGTCAATCGTGCCGAGCCAAAACAGAGCCGCCTGCTTCGTCCGGATGCGGCTTTTTGTCAGCCGGTGGCCAACGGTATTGTCACCTGGCCGACCAAACTGGCACTGGCTCCCAATCTCTCTGATGAAGTGGTTCGTTTGCTGCAGGAGGATAATATTCGTCCAGCGACGGATGACAGTTTCGCTATGCCTGAAGGATTTTCCCGGCCTGAGATCTGTCCAAACTTCTGGCAAGGGCATTTTGCACAAAGGAAGACATTATGAGCCAGTGCCTTGTTAAAAAGCAGATTATCGGTACTGATCTTGAAGTGTCGCCATTAGGTTTCGGTACCGTTAAGTTTGGTCGGGACCAGGGCGTGAAGTACCCGGAACATTTTACGATTCCTGATGACCGTGAAATGCTGGATCTGCTTACCCTGGCCCATACCCTGGGCATGAATCTGCTGGATACGGCTCCGGCCTATGGCACCAGCGAGGAACGCCTTGGTCAGTTGTTTGCCAGACATAAAGGGCTGCGTGAACAGTGGGTCATCTGCAGTAAGGTTGGTGAAGAGTTTGTCACTGTTGAAAATGGTCGGGGAGAGTCTTATTTTGATTTTTCGGAGCAGCATATCCGCTTCAGTGTCGAGCGAAGCCTGAAGCGTCTGAACACCGATGTGATTGAATTGCTGCTGGTGCATTCCAATGGTGATGATGTCAATATCATTGAGCAGACGGGCTGTCTGGAAGTGCTGGCTGATCTGAAAAAGGAGGGGAAAATCCTCGCTTCGGGTATGTCCACCAAAACGGTTGCCGGTGGCATCCTGGCGCTGAAACATTCCGACGTTGCCATGGTGACCTATAACCTGAACGAACAGGGTGAAAAGCCGGTGTTGGACTACGCGCTGGAACATGGCAAAGGCATCTTTATCAAGAAGGCCCTGGCCAGTGGTCATGCCTGCCTGTCAGGACAGGACCCCGTTCTGGAAAGTATGAAACTGGTGTTTTCACACCCGGCGGTTTCTTCAGCTATTGTTGGCACCATCAATCCTGTTCATATGCGACAGAATGTGGAGGCGTATCTGAAAGTCAGTGGGATTTAAGGCGGTTCGGGAGCTTCTAACTATCTATAGGAGAGGCTCCCATGAATAAAGAATATGGGTTTAAATAATTTTCTTTTATGTTTTTTTGAAATAAAAAACAAACAAAAATTTGACGAAACCACTTTTTGGTTATTTACTGAAATAATAAGAAGTAATTTAATTTCGAAAATTTGTATCTACGCTGTAAAAATTAATCGGATGACAAGGATCGTCGTCTTATGGAAACAGCTGAGCAGGTACTCATCATTGAAGACGCGGAGCAGCGTCGGCATGACTTCAGCACTATTTTGCAGTTTATGGGCTATCACACAGTGGCTATCGGTTCAGCCTACTGGGAAGATGCCGTTAGTGCTTATTCCCCGGAAACCTTCAGTGCCTTATTTCTAGGTGATTTTTTACAGGCAGAAAGCTCCCTGCAGGGAATGCTTTCCAGAGTTCAGGGCTGGTGTGGTGGCGTTCCGGTCATCCGGATTGCGGAGTCACTGCCAGACAATCTGTCGTTAGCGCTTGCCAGGCAAATCATTGCACGGGTTGACTGGCCATGCAGCAAGCCGCAACTTTTATCCAGTTTGCATTATGGTCAGGTCTATCGTGAGCAGTGGCGTCAGGCACACCAGACTGGCTACAACCAGCAGGTACAACTGTTCCGTGGACTGGTTGGCAAGAGTGAGCGTATCCGGAAAGTTAGGGCCGCCATGGCCCAGGTGGCGGATCGGGACGTCAATGTTTTGATCACCGGTGAGTCCGGCACGGGCAAAGAAGTGGTTGCCCGCAATCTTCATGAGCATTCCTATCGCAGAAGTGCGCCATTTGTTCCGGTCAATTGCGGTGCTATCCCCACAGATCTGTTGGAAAGTGAGCTCTTTGGCCATGAAAAGGGTGCTTTCACCGGTGCTGTGACCAGTCGCAAGGGACGGTTTGAACTAGCCCAGGGCGGAACACTGTTTCTTGACGAAATAGGCGATATGCCTCTGCATATGCAGGTCAAGTTGCTCAGGGTTCTGCAGGAGAGGACGTTCGAACGGGTTGGTGGAACAGAGCCCATTGAGGTGGATGTTCGAATTATTGCGGCAACCCATAAAAATCTTGAAGGTATGATCACTGAGGGAAGCTTCAGGGAAGATCTTTATTACCGTTTGAATGTATTTCCCATTGAGATGCCTTCGCTTAAAGAGCGGCCTGAAGATATTCCACTGATGATTAATGAGCTGACCCATAATATGGAGAAGCAGGCCAGGGGATCAATTCGACTCAGTTCCGCAGCAATATTATCGCTTTGTCGGCATGACTGGCCGGGAAATGTCCGGGAAATGGCCAATCTTCTGGAGCGTTTGGCGATTATGTATCCCTATGGGGTTATTGGTGTTCAGGATCTGCCAGAAAGTTTCTGTCATCTCGATTTGATCAGCCAGGAAGATGATGGTGTGGCTGATTTATTTCCGGACAGTATTCAGCCAGCCGGTGCTGCTACTTCGGAAGACCTTGCAGTACTGCCGGTAGGAGGGTTGAACCTGAAGGAGTATCTGACCCGACTGGAAAAGAGTTTGATTCAGCAGGCGCTGAGTGACTGTAATAGCGTTGTTGCCAGGGCAGCAGACAAGTTGCAGATTCGGCGAACGACCCTGGTGGAAAAAATGCGCAAGTATGGTCTGCAGAGATATGAGGATTCTGTGAAAACCTGATATTCAGTGATGCAAAAAAAATGGCTACATATTTTTGTAGCCATTTTTTTTGCTAACAGATTTATTCTCAGATTTACTGAGTTGGTGCTTTCTGGTTTTTGTTTCTGTATTGTTCTGTTGTACTTCGTCTCCCTTCTTCTTGCTGCTCCACTGTTCGATAATTATTGCTGATTGGTTTTCAGGTAATCCTTTATTTGCATATTTAATGAATGCGCTAATCGACTTCATGTCACGATCTGGTTTTTTCCTTCCCTGTTTTGTCGGTCAAATGCTGCCATTTTTGCGTCACTATAAAGTGACACTGTCAAATAACTATCTTTTTAGAAAGTTCAAAAAAGTGTTCAAGATATTTTCAAAACAACCGAAAATTAATCTATGTCAAAAAAATAGCGAAATGAAATTGATGTTGTTTTAGAAAGTCGTTAAAAAACAGGCGGTTGTGTTTTTTTATTTTTCTTTATGCATTCTTTTGGGGTTTGGTAGCTGTTTTTATTTTTCAAATCAAAGTTGGCATGTTCATTGATATGTATATTTTGTCGTTTTTCTATATGCATTTTCTGAGCAATTGAAAAATTAAAGTGAGAACGATGGCGCAAGCAAAGAAAAGAGTGATTGCGGTTTCAGGATGTAAAGGAGGTGTTGGTAAAACCGTAGTTGCAGTAAACCTTGCCCTGGCGATGGCAAAGCTGGGTCAGCGTGTCGTTTTGATGGATGGTAATCTTTCTGTACCAGATGTTGAGTTCACCCTCGGGATGAATGAAGAAGGTTTAAAAGAACAATTGTCGTCTGATTTTATTTTTTCATCTTCTGCTGAAGGTGAGTTCGCTACTTCGAGCTCGGGCCATCAGCAGAAAGGACTGTTGGATGGTCCTTCGGGTGTAAGGGTATTTACACCGGCTGCTCAGGGCGATTGGAAAGACAGTATCCAAATTATTCAGGCAGTAGAGTTGATTCAGGACATGGATGATCTTGCGTCAGATCTGGATACTTTGATTATTGATACGGCTCCGGGCCTGGCCCCGGATAATGTAACTCTCATTCAGGCGGCAACAGAGGTAGTCGTTGTCGTCAGTCAGGAAGACGTGTCTGTTGTTGATGCTGTTCGACAGATAAGGCTTCTGTATCGGGTTTTCAATGTTCACCAGTTTTATATTGTCGTTAATCTGGTGAGCAGTAGAAGAGGCGGTGCTAAACAGTTTGAGAAACTGCAGGAGTATCTGAAAGACGACAAACAGATAGTTTTAAGCTATCTGGGGGCAATTCCACATGATAAGACTGTAAGTGAAGCGATATTACAGCAGTCGCCACTGTTGACTGTCAGTAACGATTGTCGGGCTGCAAGAGCGTTTCACAGAATTGGACATCAGCTAGCAAAATTACCGGTGCCTGAGCCAAAAGGTCGTATAGAATTCTTTTTGCCTGGTAGGATCAAGGAGAGGATCTAAACATGACAGAGACAGCACAGGACGTGCAAACCAAGTCGGCACAAAAAACGACACTGAACATGGAAGAGATGGTGGTAAAACATCGCTCATTGGTAAAAAGAATTGCTAATCATCTCGCCGCAAGAATGCCCGCCAGTGTTCAGATTGATGATCTGGTCCAGTCAGGAATGATTGGGTTGCTTGAAGCAGCTTCAAAATATGATGCATCCAAAGGTGCCAGTTTTGAAACGTTTGCCGGTATTCGAATTCGTGGCGCAATGCTGGACGAAATTCGAAAAGGGGACTGGGGGCCAAGATCAGTATATCGCAACAGTCGTCGTATTACTGAAGCGGTTCAGGTTGTTGAGGCGAAACTGGGAAGAGATGCCCGGGATTCTGAAGTCGCCAAAGAGCTTGATGTGAAAATCGATGAGTATTACACCATTCTGAGTGATTTAAGAGGGTGTCGTCTTTTTAGTTATGAAGAGTTATTTGATAGTGAAGAATCAAGAATGCAGGCTCGCTCAGGAGACAGGGGGCCCTCAGCAGATATTCAGGAAGAAAAATTTAAAACAGCACTGATTGAAGCCATTGATAAACTGCCTGAAAGAGAAAAGCTGGTATTGATGCTTTATTACGATGAAGAGATGAATCTGAAAGAGATCGGTAAAGTGTTAGGGGTCAGTGAATCAAGAGTCAGCCAAATTCATTCTCAGGCTGCACTGCGTTTAAGGTCACGGCTGCAAAACTGGCTGAGTTAACGTCTCAGCCACACCTTTTTTACAGGGCAGTGACAAAATATGGTCAAGCGTCGGGAAACGGGTTGTTTTCTTTTTTGATTTGACAGTGTTCAGTTGAGTTGATCTATTTTCAGAAATATATGCCGGTTATATGCTGCATAGCTTTGAACATTTTATTTTTAGTTTCTTATTGTTCCAAGTGAGTGGGTCTTAGCTCCATATACTTCTTTTATTAAGTTGTTTAATAACGGACCTGCATAATATGAAATGGACTTCTATCTCGGCCGCCATTCTGTTGTCGGCACTCTCCTTTATTCTTCCGGCTCAGGAAGAAGCACCAGAAGAAATTAATGGTGTGATTACCATCAATACCCACCAGGCAAAACGCCTTCATGATATTGGCGCACTCTTTATCGATGTGCGTCCCTATCAACAGTGGCAATATGGACACGTAGACGGATCTCATAGCCTTGATCTTAGGGGTGGGTTTCGTCAGCTGCTGGTTCCGGGGGTTCTGGAAAAAGAGACTCCTATCGTGATCTACGGAAACAGCACATACCATATGAGAGGGGCTATTGGCAGTTATCTGGCCGCATTATGGGGTTATGAACGGGTGTTCTTCCTCAGGGACGGTTATTATTCCTGGTTAGCCTTGGATTATCCGGTGACATTGAAGTCTGATGTCGTGGGTGAGTCCTACACCACAGGGGTTATGGCGCAGTAACCCCGCCTTGATCCTTTCAAATACTTTCCTTCTGTACCCGTTTTCAAATGCCTTCTATCTTCACTTTCTCTAATGGGAGTGAAGATCGGTATGCCCTGAGACCCTCCCGGGCTTCTTCAATGCTTGCATTGAACAGTATTTACCCCCGCAGTCAGTAAAATTTCCTGATATAATCGCCAACCGACGCTATTTAGGGACATCTTGGAAAGCAGGGCCTTTCATTGCTCATGGCTGTGCTGCTTTGCGAATCAGGGTCTCGGCGATACACGCTTTTGGATTCAGGAGTTCGCTTTGCTTAATGTGGTTCAGTTGAGCTGTGAGCGGGACGACAGGCTGCTGTTCAGCAACTTGTCCTTTCAGCTTGGTAGTGGAGAAATACTCCAGATTGAGGGGCGAAACGGTGCAGGTAAAACATCGCTGCTTCGCATTATTGCTGGCTTTTCATCCAGTTTGAGTGGCGATATTTTCTGGAACGACCAGCCGTTATCGACAGTGTATGCTGATTTTCGTCTTGACTGTTTTTTTCTTGGCCATAAACCAGGGCTGAAACTGGATCTGACACCTCTTGAAAACCTTGTCTGGCGAGCCAGGCTGGCCAATACCATGATCAATAGGGAAGTATTGCTCGCTGCCCTTGATCGGGTCCAGCTTGCCGGTTATGAAGATATTCCCTGTAGCCATTTATCCGCCGGGCAGTTAAGGCGGGTGGCGTTTGCCGGGTTGATTGCCAGCCCGGCACGACTCTGGATTCTCGATGAGCCATTCACTGCGATTGATATTGAAGGCGTCTCCTGGCTGGAGAGACTCTTTGATGAGCACACTCATCAGGGAGGTATGGTGCTGGTTACCAGCCATCAACCATTAAATGATCGCCAGGGGAAACTGCGCAAGTTGAATGTGGAGCACTTTGGCGAAGAAAGGAGTGTTGATGGTGAGAGGGGGCAAGATGTCCAGGGTTGACGAGCCATCCATGCGGGGTTTCTCAGCCTGCCTGGCCCTTATTCGCAGGGACCTGACGCTCACGTTCCGGTCACCTGGTCAGGCGATTAATCCCATGGCGTTCTTTCTGATGGTGGCTACTTTATTTCCCCTTGGGATTGCACCGGACCGGGAGGTGTTGTCAGAACTGGCGGCTGGTGTTATCTGGATTGGTGCTCTATTAGCTGTTTTGCTGTCGCTGGACTCATTGTTTAAAAGCGACCAGGACGATGGGGCTTTGGACCAATTACTGATGTCGCCACACCCGCTGCCCTTACTGGTATTGGCCAAGGTGTTCAGTCACTGGTTAACCAGTGGTTTTTGTTTAACACTAATGGCACCATTACTGGCCATTATGTTACATCTGCCATCAGAAGCTTTTTCCCCTCTTATGATGACGCTGTTACTGGGAACACCAGTACTCAGTCTGGCAGGAGCCATCGGTGCTGCATTAACGGTAAAAGTCCAACGCGGCGGCGTGTTGCTGACCCTGCTTTCGTTACCGCTTTACATACCGGTACTGATTTTTGCCACAGGGGCCATTAATGCTGCAATGCAAAACATGCCGTATACCGGCCATATTCTCTGGTTGTCTGTGTTCCTGATACTTGGGGTATGTCTGGCACCGCTGGCGATTGCCGGGGCATTAAGGGTGATTAATGAGTAATGAATATGTTTGATACGGTAAAGAGACTTGTCTTTATTCAGGCAATTTCTTGAAAAGTGAAGAGATTTCCAGCACTCTCTGCCTGCAGAGAATCCCTGCAAAATCAGGTCGCATTGGTGGCGGCCTCAGTAAGTAGAACAAGAGTATGAACTGGACGTTTTTTCATAAGTTGGGTTCTCCCAAGTGGTTTTATGATATCAGTGGTAAGTGGTTGCCCTGGCTTCAGGTGTCATCCCTGGTGCTGATATCGGTGGCGCTTGTCTGGGGGCTGGCGTTTACCCCTCCGGATTACCTGCAGGGCAACAGTTACCGCATCATCTTTATTCATGTACCTGCTTCGTTCCTTGCCCAGTCGATTTATATGATGATGGCAACAGCCGCTGCTGTGACCCTGATCTGGCGAATCAAACTGGCGGATATGGCGCTGAAAGTCATGGCACCTGTCGGGGCTTCCTTCTGCATACTCTCTCTGGTTACCGGAGCCATCTGGGGGCAACCGACCTGGGGGACCTGGTGGGTATGGGATGCACGTCTGACCTCTATGCTCATTCTGCTCTTTCTCTATATCGGTATTATTGCCCTGCGCGGTGCCATCCACACCACAGAGGCTGCCGCAAAAGCCTGCGCCATTCTCAGCCTGGTGGGGGTGGTCAACATCCCGATCATCAAGTTTTCGGTGGACTGGTGGAATACCCTTCATCAGGGTGCCACATTGAAACTGACTGAAAAACCTTCCATGGCCCCGGAAATGCTATGGCCCCTGTTATTGGCCATTCTCGGATTTTATCTGTTTTTTACGATGGTCATGGTGCTTCGTCTACGTATAGAAATTATCAGTCGTGAAAGAAAGACCCGCTGGGTAAAAGAGCTGGTGAGTTGATGTCTATGTATTTTGACAGTTGGAGCGGTTTTCTGGTCATGGAGGGGCACGGTCTCTATGTCTGGAGTGCCTACACGATGGCTTTGGCCGTGATTGCTTACAATCTGATTGCACCGTTTATGGCAAGGCGGCGGATACTCGCACAGATAACTGCACAAGTGAGAAGACAGGAGCGATTGGTTCAAAGAAACGTGATCGTGAATGAGGTCAGAGGTGATAACAACGAGAATCGCTCTGCCAACCCTGAAAACACACAACTAAAACATCGCCCCAGGCGACAGGAAGAAGGCTCTGAGTCTGTAGAGAGGAGTGCTCAATGAATGCAGTTCGCAAACAGAGATTAATACTCGTATTACTGCTGCTGGCAGGCGTTGGGGTGGCAGTGGCTCTGATGTTGTTTGCGCTGCGCGAGAACATTAATCACTACTTTTCACCCGCTCAGATGGCTGCCGGTGAAGCTCCGGTAGGTCAGCGGATGCGCGGTGGTGGCCTGGTTGTTCCGGGTTCCGTTGAGCGTGATACCAAAAGCCTGAAGGTCAGCTTTCGCATCACGGATGGCGGCGGAGAAGTGACGGTGCACTACGAAGGTATTCTGCCCGACCTGTTTGTTGAAGGCTCTGGAGTTGTTGCCCTGGGAACGCTCGGTGATGACGGTATTTTTGCCGCCACGGAGGTCCTGGCCAAGCATGATGAAAACTATATGCCGCCGGAAGTGCAGAAAGCCATTGATGAGGCTCATCCGGGTTACACGAAGCCGACGGTTCAAACCACTGCTCAAAGTGAGCTGAGGAGTCTGCAAGATGGTAGCTGAAGCTGGCCTGCTGGCTCTGATTATTGCCTTGTGCCTGAGTCTTTTACTCAGCATTTTTCCGCTGGTGGGTAGTTACACCGGTAATCTCCGGTTGATGAATCAGGCTCGCTCCCTGTCCTGGGGACTGTTTGCGTTTGTTGGCTTTTCGTTCTTGTGTCTGGTCTGGGCATTTATTACCGACGACTTTTCGGTGGATTACGTCGCCAGACATTCAAACAGCCTGTTGCCTGTACAGTATAAGGTCAGTGCCACCTGGGGAGGACACGAAGGGTCGCTGCTGATGTGGGTGTTGATTCTGGTTGGCTGGATGGCGATGGTGGCTGTCAAGAGTGACCGCCTGCCCCCTGAGTTGTCCGCCCGGGTGCTCTCGGTCATGGGGATGATTACCGTTGGCTTTTTGCTGTTTACTCTTCTGACATCCAACCCGTTTAACCGGATTCTGCCTTTCCCACCAGAAGATGGGGCCGATCTTAATCCTCTTTTGCAGGACTTTGGCCTTATCGTTCACCCTCCCATGCTGTACATGGGTTACGTGGGTTTTGCCGTTGCCTTTGCCTTTGCCATTGCTGCTCTGCTGGGTGGCCAGCTTGACACCGCCTGGGCCCGATGGGCAAGGCCATGGACGACTGTGGCCTGGGTGTTCCTGACCCTGGGGATTTCCCTGGGAAGCTGGTGGGCCTATTACGAGCTTGGCTGGGGTGGCTGGTGGTTCTGGGACCCGGTAGAAAATGCCTCTCTGATGCCCTGGCTGGTGGGAACGGCATTGATGCACTCCCTGGCAGTGACAGAAAAACGCGGTCTGTTCAAGAGCTGGACGTTACTGCTGGCCATTTTTACCTTCTCATTAAGTCTGCTGGGCACGTTCCTGGTTCGCTCCGGCGTGCTCACTTCGGTCCACGCCTTTGCCAATGATCCGGAGCGAGGCGTTTTTATCCTCTTTTATCTGATGATTGTCGTCGGTGCATCACTGACGCTGTTTGCCCTCAGGGCACCTGAGGTACGCAGTCGTATCAGTTTTTCCATGGCATCCAGGGAAACGCTGCTGCTGGTCAATAATATTTTGCTGACCGCCAGTGCCGCGACCGTGCTGCTTGGAACATTATTCCCGCTGCTGCTGGAATCCCTCGATATGGGCATGATTTCGGTAGGGCCTCCTTACTTCAATTTTGTCTTTGTGCCAATGGCCATGTTGCTGGCGTTTGCCCTGGGGTTCGGGGTTCTGCTCAACTGGAAGAACGGTTCGGTCAAATGGTTGGTCAGTCAGACTCGATGGATTTTTCTGATATCCATTCTGGGTGGTTTAGGGTTCAGCCTGTTCTACGGTGACACTTTGGCAAAGAATTTTCTGATCAGTGAAGTGCTGGCCATGGCCCTGGTGCTGTGGATCGTACTCACCATGGTCCGGGATATTCTGAATAAAACCCGAAATACCCGGGCAAAAGCCGGGCTGGTTGATGCGCTAAAACGGTTGAAACCAGCGTATTACGGAATGCATCTGGCGCATCTGGGGCTGGCTGTCACCATTGTTGGTGTCGCCATCACCAGTGGCTACAGCAGCCAGCGTGATTTGCGCATGGCTCCCGGTGAACGGGTAACCCTTGGTGCGTATCAGTTCCGTTTTGATGGTGTCAGTTTGCAGCCCGGCCCTAACTACACATCCAACTATGGGTCTGTCACTATCTACAAAAATGGTCGTCAAATAGCGGTATTGCATCCCGAGAAGCGAGTCTATACCGCGCAGCAAATGCCTATGACCGAGGCTTCTATTGACCCGGGGTTAACCCGTGATATTTACGTTGCCCTGGGTGAACCATTGGGTGATGACGGCAGCTGGGCACTGCGACTGCATATCAAGCCCTTTGTCCGCTGGATCTGGCTGGGTTCCCTGTTTATGGGACTGGGTGGTGTGCTGGCGATCTCAGACCGGCGCTACAGAATGAAAGTTCGTCAGAAAGTGAATGCATTGAGACCACTGGGTAATGAGGGAGTAGCCAGCGCATGAAGCGACGATTGCAACTGTTTTTACCACTGGCAATCTTTCTCGGGCTTTGCCTGATGTTTTATGTGGCGCTGTTCCGGGAAAACCCGGGCGAGCTGCCATCTGCCCTGCTGGATCAGCCTTTGCCAACATTCGAGCTGCCAACGGTGAAAAATCCAGACAGAAAAGTGACCAGAGAGAACCTGCTGGGTGAAGTCGCCCTGATCAATGTCTGGGCTACCTGGTGTCCTGCCTGTCGTGTCGAGCATCCCTATCTGGTGGACCTGGCCAATAAAGGCGTACCCATTTACGGTGTGAACTACAAGGATGACCAGCCTGAAGCCAGAAAGTGGTTGAAGACGCTGCACGACCCTTATCGTTTCAGCATCAATGATAACAGTGGTTCGCTGGGCATTGATCTGGGTGTTTACGGGGCACCGGAAACCTATTTGATCGATCATCAGGGCGTTATCCGTTATAAGCATGTCGGCATTGTTGATGCCAATGTCTGGAAGAATGATCTTGAACCCAGATTCAGGCACTTGCAAAAACAAGTGCTCCAGGCCCACGCAAATAACCGTGAAGGGGAGGCCAAATGATAAAGCGCATAACCTCCCGATTGATCATTGTGCTGTCGACCGTACTGTTTATGGGCACGGCTTATGGTGTGATCGACTCCTATGAGTTTTCGACACCGGAACAGGAGCAGCGTTTTTTCGAGCTGACCAACGAGCTGCGTTGCCCAAAGTGTCAAAACCAGTCCATAGGCGATTCTAATGCGCCCATTGCCCAGGATCTTCGGCGGGAAGTGCACCGGCTGTTAAATGAAGGCGCAGATAACCAGACAGTTATCGATTTTATGCTGGCCCGCTACGGAGACTTTGTACTTTACAAACCCCGTATTGCCGGTGTGAATCTTGTGCTCTGGCTTGGGCCTTTGCTCCTGCTGTTGGCAGGTTTGATAGTGCTTATTGTGGTAGTTCGCAAGCATAAGGCAACTGCTTCGGAATCGGCACCAGCGGCTCCCGATCAACATAACGCAGATAAAGAGTTACTGGACAAAAAGCTGAACAGATTTCTGACAGACTATTTGAGCACACACTCATCAAAAGATAATAAAACGGATGGTAAAGAGTAATGATGGAGTTCTGGTTGATAGCCGCATTGCTGATTGCCATTGCCGTGCTGGTTTCGGTCTGGCCATTGATAAAGCCAGTCGTTTCAGCACCCGGTGAGGATGAGTCTGAAGAGTCTGCAAACGTTGCCAGTTTCCGTGACCAGATGGCAGATCTGGACTGGCAGCTGCAACAGGGGCTGGTGTCAGCGGGAGAAGCGGAAAGGTTGAAACTGGAGTTAAGGCAGAAACTGGCTGATGAGTTGGGTGATGGGCAGCCAGCAAGCCCATACTCTCTGTTGAAGAAGCCGGGGTTTGCCCTGCTGATCGCACTGATTGTACCTGTGTCCACCGTACTCCTCTATTTTAAGCTGGGTGCCACCACTGAGATTGCTGTGGTCAACGCCATGAACAATGGCAACCTCAATGGCGAGCAGGTGGAAACGGTACTTAAAGAGTGGGTGGCCAAGCGGCCGGAGAATAATCAGGCGCTGTTCATGCTGGGCAGCCATTACCTGAGAACAGGCAAGCTGGATGAAGCAGTTAAAACCTACCGGCACCTTGCCAGTATCAGTAATGGCCATCCCCAGGTAACTGCGGAACTGGCGCAGGTGCTGTTTTTAAGCAGTAACAATGTGGTCACACCTGAAATTCGCGAACTCTATCTGCAGACACTGCTGAAAGATAGCCAGAATACCACGGCATTGGGATTGAAGGGGATTGATGCCTTTACCAGGGGTAACTATCAGGACGCCATTGCCGCCTGGCAGCTGGCGTTGACCCATGAAGTGGATCCCGCAGCCCGACAGTCATTGAGTGCGGGTATTAATCAGGCTCGTTCAATGCTCGGTGATACCGTGGTTGCCCTTCGGGTCATGATCGATCTGGCCCCTGAGCTGGGTGAGTTGCCCGATGATGCGCGGGTAGTGGTCTTTGCCCGGCCAGCCGGTGATGCCAAACAGCCTCCGCTGGTGGCTGTGCCACTGAGTGTTGGAGATCTTCCCAGGGAAGTTTTGCTTGATGATAACAGTGCCATGATGATGGGCGGACAGCTGCTGTCATCCATTGAGAGTCTTGATATCACCGCACGGATCAGCCTCACCGGCAATGTAATGTCTCCTGATTATCAGGTGCAGGCAAAAGGAGTGAAAACCACGGCAACTGAGCCAGTCAGGTTGACATTTACGCCAGCGGGTTAAGCGTTTGAACTAAAGAACCGCAAAACAGTCTGAAACTATCAGAAATACTGGAAGTCGCCTTTTTCATTTCGGAAAAGGCGACTTTTCTATTTACTGTGGTAATGTGTAAGATCTGCTTTGAAAGAAATAATCTTTCAAACAAACGATTCGCTATGACAAGGAACCGGAGCCCATGCAACATGCTATGAATGGTGGTTTTACCGGAGCATAAAGCCCCATAGCGTGAACTATTGGTCAGTATTCAGGCTCATACATCCTATACCGAGCCGGGCCCCGACAGTGAAGAGCTAAAGGAAACGATGCGTTTAAAATCCATCAAACTGGCCGGATTCAAATCGTTTGTGGACCCCACAACGGTTCACTTTCCCTCCAATATGTGTGGGGTGGTAGGCCCCAACGGTTGTGGCAAGTCGAATATTATTGATGCGGTTCGCTGGGTAATGGGGGAATCGTCCGCCAAGCATTTGCGTGGCGAGTCCATGACCGACGTTATCTTTAAAGGCTCCAACAGCCGCAAGCCTGCCAATCAGGCGTCTGTGGAGCTGATCTTTGATAATAACGAAGGGCGGGTCACCGGAGAATTTGCCGCTTACCGGGAAATCTCGGTCAAGCGAACGGTTAACTCCGATGCCAAGAACACCTATTTTCTCAACGGCAGTAAGTGTCGCCGTAAAGATATTATGGATATCTTCCTGGGCACCGGTCTTGGACCCAGAAGTTATGCCATTATCAGTCAGGGCATTATCTCCAATCTGATTGAATCCAAACCGGAAGAGCTTCGGGTATTTATCGAAGAAGCGGCCGGTATCTCCCGCTACAAGGAGCGCCGTCGCGAGACGGAAAACCGCATCCGCCGAACCAATGAAAACCTGGAACGACTGACCGATCTGCGGGAAGAGCTGGGGCGTCAGCTTGGCCACCTGCAACGACAGGCTCAGGCGGCGGAAAAGTACAAAGAGTTCAAAGCCGAGGAACGGCTGAAAAAGGCCCAGCTGCAGGCATTGAAATGGCAGACCATTAATACCGGAGCCCAGTCCCAGGAACAGGCCATCCGTGAGTTCGAGGTTCAGCTGGAAGCGGCAATCAGCCAACAGCGTTCAGCGGATGCCGCCATGGAAGATGATCGCGTCCAGCAGATGGAGGTGAGCGATCGTTTTCATGAAGCGCAATCCAGCTATTACGGCACAGGTAATGAAGTCACCCGTATTGAGCAGACTCTGCAGCACCGGGAAGAGCGCGCCAAAGAATTGAGTCGCGACCTTGAACAGGTGGAGCACAGCTGGGAAGAGGCCCGTGAACAGCTGGCGGATGATCAGCAACAGCTGGAGTCTTTCCAGGAAGAACTGATCGAGCTGGAGCCGGAGCTGGCCATGCTGCAGGATCAGGAGGCGGACTCTGGTGATGTCCTGACCCGGGCAGAAGAAGCCATGCAGCGCTGGCAGCAGGAGTGGGATAATTTCAATCAGCGATCCCATGAACCAAAGCGAACCGCTGAAGTTGAGCAGTCCCGCATCAATCATGCCGAGCAGGTGATGGGGCGTTTGCAGGAGCGGGAAGGTCGCCTGAAAGAAGAGTCCGCCGCGCTTGGGGGGGCTGAAGACCAGGAAGAGATGACACTCCTTTCGGAAAAGCTGACCGAGCTGGAGTTAACCGCAGAAACCGTTGAACTGCGTATTGAAGAGTGTGTTGAAGCGGTTGAGCAACAGCGTGATCAGGTGCAGAACCTGACGGCTGAGCTGGAAAGCAACCGGGATGAACTCAGCATGGTGCGAGGGCGTCATGCCTCTCTGGAGGCTTTGCACCAGGCATCACTGCATCAGGATACGGGCACCATTGAGTGGCTTGAGCAATACCAGCTCAATAACCACACTCGTCTGATGGATAAGCTTCAGGTCGATGCGGGCTGGGAACGTTCGGTTGAAACCGTACTGGGCGATAGCCTCCAGGCCGTGTGCCTGGATAGCCTTGATCCGGTGGCTGACGCACTGGGTGCGTTAGAGCAGGGATCGCTGGTACTGCTGGAGGCTGGTTCAGGCCAGCAACACGCGCCTTCGTTAAGTGAGTTGCCACTGCTGGCAGACAAAGTGATCAGCGGTCAGGAAGCTCTGCCCCTATTGGCTGGAATCTATGCCGCAGATTCACTGGAAACGGCGCTTTCCCTGCGCGCAAAACTCCAGGCTGGCGAATCGATCATTACACCAGATGGTATTTGGCTCTCTTCCGGCTGGTTGCGGGTTAACCGGGGTGTTGATAATAATGCCGGTGTTCTGGAGCGCCAGAAAGAAATGGACGCTCTGGGTGACAAGCTCACGACTCTGGAAGAAAGCAGCCTGCTATTGAAAGAACAGCTGGAAGGCGCAAGGGCAAAGCTCGAACAGCATGAGACTCAAAGAGAACAGCTGCAAAAGCAACTGTCCGAACTCAACCGGAACCAGGGTGAGGTGCGGGCAGATCTTGGTGCCCGAAAGGTCCGGTTAGAACAGTTTTCCGAGCGCCGTCGACGGCTTGAACAGGAGCTGCAGGAAGTCAGGGAGCAGTATGGGTTGGAGCAGGAAGTGATTGGCGAGTCCCGCATGCGCCTGCAGGAAGCACTGGATCATATGGAAGAAGACATTGGTCGCCGGGAAGCGATGCAGGAGCAGCGTGAGAAGCTTCAGGCCCGTCTCGAAGAAGTACGTCATCAGGCCCGTTTTGATCAAGAGCGGGCCCATCAACTGGCCCTTCGCCAGCAATCCATCAATACCCAGATAGGCTCTCTGAAAGCAGCCATTGAGCGTTTGAGTCAGCAGTCTACCAAGCTCCGGGAGCGACGGGAGTTTCTCCGGGAGTCCATGTCTGAATCCAACTCACCAGAGGGGGATCTGCGGGAGCAACTGGAGGAAATGCTGGCCAGACGTCTTGAGCAGGAAGAGACGATGCAGCAGGCCCGGATGGCGCTTGAAGAAGTGGAGCAGCGGATTCGTGCTGGCGAGAAGGTTCGCCACAGTGCTGAGCAGCAGGCACAGAAAATACGCGAACAGTTGGAAAAGCTGAGGATGGACTGGCAAGGGATGCAGGTTCGTCGAACGACACTGGCTGAACAGCTGAAAGAAGATCAGTTTGATCTGGCAACGGTACTTGAGAACCTTCCGGATGATGCATCTGAACAGCAGTGGGAGCAGGAACTGGAACGGATCGCCGCACGCATTGAGCGTCTGGGGGCCATTAACCTGGCGGCTATTGAGGAGTACGAAACCCAGTCAGAGCGCAAGCAGTATCTGGATGCCCAGAACGATGACCTGGTGTCAGCCCTGAATACCCTGGAGAATGCTATTCGCAAGATCGACAAGGAGACCCGTCAACGGTTCAAGATGACGTTCGATAAGGTCAATGCCGGTCTCCAGGAATTGTTCCCCCGGGTATTTGGCGGTGGTCAGGCCTATCTGGCTTTAACCGGAGAAGACCTGCTGGATACCGGAGTGGCTATAATGGCTCAGCCGCCGGGCAAGAAAAACAGTACGATCCACCTGCTTTCCGGTGGTGAAAAGGCGCTGACGGCTATTGCCCTGGTATTTGCCATCTTCCAGTTGAATCCGTCACCCTTCTGTATGCTGGATGAGGTGGACGCCCCTCTGGACGATGCCAACGTTGGGCGGTATGCCAAAATGGTCTCTGAGATGAGTGATAAAGTGCAGTTTGTGTACATCACTCACAACAAAATCGCCATGCAGGCCGCCAGTCAGCTGGTGGGTGTCACCATGCACGAGCCGGGTGTATCCAGACCGGTGTCGGTGGATATTGAGCAGGCGGCGGCGATGGCTGAGTTGTAACTATCCGGTATGCTTAAGAGTTGGATAAATAAGCTATGACATTGACAATACGCAGTTTATAAAGCACGTAAAGTAAACGTTCATGGCTTAATTTGTTATTTTTTTATTGTAATATTGCAACGTTGGTCGATTGCAGAAGTAATTAATGCAGATGTGATAAATGACGGTGGTCTATTTTTCATTGTCATCAAGTGTTATCACAGGGAAGCAGACTGCAATTCGGGCGTTGTTTCAAGGTCTACAGGGCAGCAAGGACATGAGTTTGCGAGATTGGCTGATACTCATAGGAATACTGGTAATCATCGGCGTGTTGGCCGACGGTTATCGCAGGATGCGATTGGCCAGAAAAAGGTCATCGGAAATCAGCTTTGGTCTGGAGGAAGTCAAAGGCTATGACGATGATTTTTCCAGTGAACTGCCCAATGGCGGTGCCCGGCCCAGTGCGCATAAAGAAAGCACTCTGAAAGAGAGCTTTCTGAAAGAAGGGTTTACCAAAAAAGAGTCTGCCAGACCCCGTGTTGAACCCGGGTTTTCGGGGGGGGACTATTTCGATGACTATCCAGAAGAGGGTATCGAAGAACCGCCCGTGTACCCTGAATCCTTGAGACAGCGCCATCGTCACCCTGAAGAGGCTGAACGACATGCAGAGCAAAGCGACGCAGGGGAAAAAGCGAGAGTTCAAAGAGCGCTTGATCTGGATGAGCCTGTTCCGGTGCTGATGAATCTGGATGAGTCACAGCAACCCTCAAGAAGTAAACGTCTGTCGTCTTCTGAGGATCATTTGCAGTCTGGCGGCTTTTCAAGGGCAGCAGGCGCTGACCGATCCGTTCGCTCCCGTGAAACGTCCAGATTGGATGCTGGGCCGGAAGAGTTTGTTGGTCAGCCACGAGCGGCAACCAGTCAGGGCAAGGCACCGATTCAGGAACGTGACGTTTCGGCCAGAGAGAGCTCCAACCCACAGAAAGAACTCAACCTGGGGGGGCGTGAGAAGGCAGAGAAGTTACAAGAGCGCCCGCCCGCCAGTGAAGTGATTGTGATCAATGTGCTGGCCAAAGGCGGTGGTGTTTTTGCCGGTGACCAGCTGATGCAGTCCATGCTGGCATCCGGCATGCGCTTTGGTGATATGTCGATCTTCCATCGATATACCAATGCCGATGATACCGGAAAAATTCTGTTCAGCATGGCCAACGGCGTAAAGCCGGGTACCTTTACCATTGATAATCTGGAAGCCACCGAGACACCGGCTTTGAGTCTGTTTATGAGTCTGCCGGGGCCGGAAAAACCCATGCAGGCCTTTGCCCTGATGGAAGAGACGGCCCGTCGTCTTGCCCTTGATCTGGGCGGTGAGCTGAAAGATGAACAGTTCAGCGTGATGACTCAGCAGACCCTTGAACACTGTCGTCAGCGTATTCGTGAATATGAGCGCAAGCAGCTGGCGAAACAGCCGGTGCATTGATATTCCTGCTGGCCTAGGAGGCTGACCGAGAATAGACTGCCCTACTGCGGTGGCAGCAAATTGGTCTAAAAAGTCGGAAATTTTTAGCAAATAGAACCACTATTCACTAAAAATTTCCGACTTTTTATCCTCAATTTTCTGCCATCCTCGCTACGGGCGCTATTCTCGGACAGCCTCCTAGCCATTGCTATCTAATGTTTTCTTCAGCGGGTTCTCAGGCAGAGAACCCGCTGGCCTTTGATAATTCCATGAGCATGACTTCTTCAGATACTCCACCGGTTCCTTCCCCTGAGCTTGCAGAACAAGAGATACTTCAGCTGCGTCAGCAGATCGGCGAGCACAACCATCGTTACTATGTCCTGGATGAGCCGGAAATTCCCGACAGTGAATACGATAAGCTGTTTATCCGCCTGAAATCCCTTGAAGCTAAATACCCACAGCTGATAACCGAAGATTCTCCCACCCGGCGAGTTGGCGGTGCTCCTTTGAAAGCGTTTGGTCAGGTTCGCCATGAACTGGCCATGCTCTCCCTGGATAACGCTTTTGATGCAGAAGATCAGGCAGACTTTAATCGCCGGGTTAAAGAGCGGCTGGGCACCACTGAAGACATTGAATACGCCTGTGAACCCAAGCTGGATGGTATCGCTGTCAGCCTGTTATACGAAGATGGTCTTCTGGTCAGGGCGGCTACCCGTGGCGATGGCACTACCGGGGAAGATATTACCCAGAACATTCGTACTATTGAATCAATCCCACTCAAGTTGATGGGCGATGGCTGGCCTCGACGCCTTGAAGTCCGGGGCGAAGTGTATATGCCAAAAGCCGGTTTTGAACAGTTAAACCGGCGGGCCAGTGCCAAAGGTGAGAAGACCTTTGTTAACCCGAGAAATGCGGCGGCTGGCAGTTTACGCCAGCTGGATTCACGGATAACGGCTAAACGACCATTGACAATCTATTGCTACAGTGTTGGCGTTGTCGATGGCGGAGTACTGCCTGACACCCACGGTGAGATACTTGCCTGTCTGAAACAATGGGGTTTGCGGGTCAGCCCCGAATTGCAGGTGGTCAAAGGTGTCCAGGCCTGTGAAGACTACTATCAAGCCATGGCTGAGAAACGTCAGGGGCTGCCTTACGAAATTGACGGTATTGTTTATAAAGTGAATGCCATTGCCCGGCAACAGGCTCTGGGGTTTGTTGCCCGGGCACCGCGCTGGGCCATCGCCCGCAAATTTCCGGCACAGGAAGCGATCACGACTCTAAAGGATGTGGAGTTTCAGGTTGGCAGAACCGGTGCTATCACTCCAGTTGCCCGTTTGCAGCCGGTGTTTGTGGGAGGAGTGACGGTCAGTAATGCGACCCTGCACAATATGGATGAAATTGCCCGGCTGGATATCAAAATAGGCGACAGTGTCGTTATCCTCCGGGCGGGTGATGTTATTCCCAAGGTGAACCGGGTTATCCACTCCATGCGTCCTGATGATGTTCGGGATATCACGTTTCCGGATCGCTGTCCGGTATGTGACTCTGAACTGGAACGTGAAGAAGCCATCTTGCGCTGCTCTGGCGGACTGTTCTGTTCAGCCCAGCGCAAAGAGGCTATCAAGCACTTTGCTTCTCGCAAGGCGATGGATATTGATGGTCTTGGGGATAAACTGGTTGAGCAGCTGGTCGATCGTCAATTGATCGCAACGGTGGCAGACCTGTTCAGTCTCAATGCCCGGGAGGTTTCCGGCCTTGAACGTATGGGGAAAAAGTCGGCCGAGAACTTGATTAATGCGCTTGATCAGTCCAGAAAAACCACGTTTCCCCGTTTTATCTACTCATTGGGCATTCGCGAAGTGGGTGAGGCAACCGCACAGGGGCTGGCAGGACACTACCGTGATTTGTATAAATTGATGGCCGCTTCGGTGGAAGACTTGCAAACCGTGGATGATGTTGGCCCTGTGGTTGCTGGTCATATTGAGAAGTTTTTCCGTCAGGAACACAACCGCGAAGTGATTGATGCACTTCTGGCGAAAGGTGTTGCATGGGAAACGGAATCCCCGGTTGTAGAAGGAGGTGATCAACCACTGGCTGGTGAAACCTGGGTGTTAACCGGGACGTTAAACACAATGACCCGTGACGAAGGTAAGGCCATCCTGCAAAAACTGGGTGCCAAGGTGACCGGATCTGTCTCGGCAAAAACATCAGCCTTACTGGCCGGTGACAAGGCCGGCTCAAAACTGGCCAGGGCAGAGAAGCTGGGAGTGCGTGTCGTCACTGAGGATGACTTTATGCAGATGAGGCAGGCCTGGGGCGTGTAGCGTCTGCGGCATTTGATTGGAGCTGAACCACAAAGGTTGTAAACACTCCGGGAAATCTGGACGGATGAAGCAAGCTAAAGGTTATCTTTTCTCAGTGCTCCTGGTGATCTCTGTGGTTAAACATTGGAGGATGGCGGCTGAATGTCAAACCTGAGTCGAAAGCTGTTTATTTTGATCCTGTCTGCCGTGCTGGCAGGCTGTGCCAGTAAGGCACCACCCGAGAAACCCCACAACCTTTGCAGTGTCTTCAAGGAAAAACGCGGCTGGTACAAAGACGCGAAAAAAGCCAACCAGCGCTGGGGCACCCCCATCCAGATCATGATGGCCATTATGTATCAGGAATCATCTTACCGGCACGATGCCCAGCCGCCACGGCCATGGTTCCTTTTCATTCCATTACCCCGTAACTCTTCTGCTTATGGCTACCCGCAGGCACAGGATGGCACCTGGGAGCAATATGTCAGCGAAGCCGGAGGTTTCTTCCCCAGCCGCGAAGACTTCGGTGATGCTATTGACTTTATTGGCTGGTATACCCACAAGTCACGCAAGCTGAATGGCACTTCACTGTGGGCCGCCGATCAGCAGTACCTGAATTACCATGAAGGCTGGAACGGTTACCGCAAGGGAAGCCATAAGAAAAAGAAATGGTTGTTGAGCACTGCCAGCACAGTAAAACGCAGGGCCAGTAACTATGGTGAGCAGTTGCGCCGCTGTAACCTGTAGTGGATATAGAGAGCTTCAGACTTTAACTGATCATTGGTCAGGGGCAATGAATCATCGGATTGCCTGCTCACCGGGGGGGATATATTGAACCGAAGCTTCGGAACCTTTCCAGCTTTGTTTTGTCTGATCAAATGAACAGATTTTCAAACAAAGGTAGTACTTATGAATCCCGTTTCTTACTTGCCACCCTCTTCAACATCGGAACTTTCCCAAGAGACCAATGCTGTTACCCCTAAGCATGTTGACGAAGCTAAAACCATTGGCCTTGATAATCCAGAGACCTGTACTGCTTCGGCTAAACCGTTAGCTGCATATTCCATTGACTCTTCTGATGATGAGTTTGAAGGTGATGATAATGGCATTCTAAAGCTGAAAACTGATAATTATCAATGGGTTGCCATGAATAGGAATGCTCAGGCTGTAGGGCGTATTAGTTTATGCCTTGTTCATGTTCCTGATGATGGTAGGGGGTATTTAGCCTGGCATATGGATCCCGGAGATTTGAACTTTATACTGAACCCCAACACGCAACTCCCGATTATGCTTATGATGGAGTATTGTCCAAGCTTAATTATTGCTCCTAAAAGTCATGCGCACCATTGGAAGGAGAATGTACAGATAAATCCTGGAACCACCTATTTATGTGGTCCTGATGCTGATGAGTATGAGTCGGTACAGGATTTTTTTAATGTTGATCCAGCTAATGTCGTTAGAACTGAAAAAGACCCTGTCTCAGTAACATTTGACATTGCTACTCGGAGTTTTCATACGAATTATCACGGCCGACATAGTCAGTCATGAGATTTTGCAGACAGATAAACGTCGTTGACAACTGGTAGAACACACTCTGTATCAAGTAAACGACAACGTTTCACATATTGCCCGCCCGGGCGACTTTGTCTGGGGGATCCTGTCCATAATAACGGGTCTGTTTTTCTGGACAGGTTTCTGGAAAAAGGGTGATCAGACGTCCTGCTCGGTCAGCCTCCTAGCGACGTCCTTGTGCAGAATATTCGATGTCTGGCTTTCCTGATCAAATACGATCACCATGTCGCCGGATTTCAAACGGGATAATACCTGCGCCACTCGCTTTGCAAGAGCATCGTCATAGCCATTATCCGTCCCTTCACGGCTGACAAACTCTTCGATCAGACTGTTTAGCGTCTCGGGCTCAATCATTTCGTAGGGAATAATCATTACCCATTACCTTCTACCGTTTTCACGTCAAGCTTCAGAGGTTCCAGCTCTTTAACCAGGAAGTGCTGGTTGGTGTACTCCCAGACCACATTCAGGTCCCACAGTGCGGTGCCATGGCGTCGTCCGGAGGATTCCCTTAGATAAGCGGGTCTCGGGTCCTGGCCAAGTACCTGCTCGATCAGCAAAATCAGCTGCCTGCCGGTTCGTCGTTGATAACGCAGGCATTGGTTCATGGCCTGATCGGTGAACTTCACTTCCGCCATTGCCATTGGCAGGGGAGCAAAGCCACCCTTGGCATCAGGCAGTGCGTCGGCATAGGGCAGGTAGGGTTTGATATCAATAACAGGAGTACCATCAAGAAGGTCCACCGCCCCCAGCTTCAACGTCAGCTTGCCATTGCCGGACTCAATGCTGCGCAGCTCAACCACGGACATACCCAAAGGGTTTGGCCGGTGTGTGGAACGGGTAGCAAATACCCCCATGCGCTGTCGACCTCCCAGTCTTGGTGGGCGAATGGTTGGACGCCAGCCCTCATCCATGGTTTTGTGAAAGATAAAATGAACCCAGATATGTGAAAATCCATCCAGACCACGAACCAGGTTTTCCTGATTGTAAGGGGGGAGAAGTTCCAGTGTTGCTTCAGCGGCGGTGACAATGCCGGGCTGACGGGGGATTCCAAATTTCTGGCGGTAGCAGGAGTGAATAACACCGATCTGTACAAACTGAAATGAGTGGTTGGTGATCTCTTTCACGGTGAGTCTGACAAGTTATTGGGCTGGATATAATGACGGCAGGTGCTGTTTTTAGCAATCAGGTTTTGTGGCCACAAATGCCGATGGCGCGTGAAAATATTTTGCGCCACCCTCAGGGATGAAAAATGGTTACGCAAAATATTTTTCACGGCAAAGTTCAAGAATAAACCTTTTCTTTTTGTCTCTGTGCCTTTGCTCAAGATGGCTGAGCAACCTGATTTTACTGAATGACAGCGAAATATCCAGCCTCTGGATTTTATACTCTCAATGATTGCTGCCCTGGCCAGGAGGCTGTCCAAGTGGCCAGGAGGCTGTCCAAGAAAAGACTGCCCTGCTGCGGCAGTGAAAAAATTATGGCCACTGATTCGTTGTCCGATGGTTTTCTGACCTGCCCGCAGACTACAAATGAACTTCTAGTCAGTTTTTTTGTCTGAATTTGGTAGACAGTTACGATTAGGGATTTGATCCATTAATCTTGGTGGTCCCTCTTTTGTCAGGAGGTTGCTAACTGGTCAACCGCAGGGACTGTGGCAAATAAATTTTACACGATAATGTAAATGGATCTTTAAAAATGATTAATTCTACTACAGATCAACTGCTTAGCCTGCTTGACATATCTGACTGCCGCACACAAGACCCTCAATCAACCGCCAGGACTTTTGACGGGAAGTCTGTCATGCCTGCCGAGGCTAACCCATTAGCTCTTGAGTTGGCATCCCACACTACCGATGTTGCAATATTGGCAAGGGATGTAAAGCCTGATCCTGAGCAGCCCCCATTGCCTGAAACACATCTTGATCATCTTGTGTCCTGGCAACAATTGCCGCGACAAATTACCGAGGCGTTATCCTTCAACGAGCAGTCACTGTTTGCCATTTATTTGGGGTTACCAATACCGGATATCATGAACAAATTTTGGGAGCGTTGTGGTCAAGCTCAACCAGAAAAATTTGATTATATATCCTGGTATTCCCAGCAAGAGGCGACCAGGTTGATTCAGGAAAAAATTACCATAACCCATGAAACACTGCTGACCATGTTGGCGGGTATCTCCAGACCCGATCTGATTGTTTTGCATTGTGAAAACTTCGGCATTGCCCCTGAACAGGTTCGATTCTTGCGTGAAAATCAAGCTCTGGAAATGGATGATAATGGGTTGTTCAGTGTATGGCCCGACTGTGTAAAAGCAATTAATACTGATGCTGCGTTGAATCATGAACTGGATTTTTTCAAGTTGTGCAAGTTTGTGATTGAAGATCGCTACCTCAGTTATACCAAAACAGCAACATTGGCCTTTGCTGCCGGATACCCGGAATTAATGGAGCTGCAGGATTTGCAACAATTATCCAAGGCTACCTTAAGCCAGTCAAACGTCCTTTTGTTCAAGAAAATTCTGGATAAAAAAGGGGGGAGTATGAAGGCCAGGGAGCTGGTAGAAATAATGAGTAACCCTGAGATTATGGCAATAAGTTCCGCGCATAAGTTGATTAACGCCCTGCAAGGGCAACCAGCGCAATTAGATGCTGCTGAAGAAACAAGCCTTATCAGACAGACTGGTCATCTTGGCCATGAACTTGCCTCCATAGGAATCAATGCTGAATCCTTCGGTCATGCTCTTGAATTACCGTTGCATATAATTCAGAAAATTTCCAATAGAGTTAATAAAAACAACAAGGGCTACCAAAAAATTTCAAAATTACTCAGTGCAGCAAAGGGTTGCTTGCCCCAACTCACTCCTGGACATATTGCGTATGCTTCGATGGTGGCTGCAAGGTCCTGCAATTGTGATAGCGAATTATTGGATTTGTTTCAGAAAAAAGGTAAAGATTATGCCTTCTTTCGTAATTTTAATGGCAAAAAGCCTCCTCAAGTCAAACCACTCAATGGGCAGGATAATAACATATCCACAGAGGCTACCGTTTCGAAACCGTTGACTATGGATTTTTTGAGGTGTTTGCCATTAAGCCATAACTGGTTACTGATTGGTCGTACCATGGGATTGTCACAAGCTGAGCTTAAGGGTATTGGCAGCAAGATTACAGCAGATGGCTGGTTAGAATTAGACGAACTCAGTCTTGCAGCTTATGAGTTGTCGAGAATCCTGGTTCAACCCGAAAGAGGTTTGGAAACAGGGCATCTCTTTCAGGCACTGAAATATCTGGATGATCAAGCCGCACTGGCTTACTTTCCCGGTCATCTGTCAGGCGATCCCGACAATCCATTACCAGGGCACATCGCCAAATCCCTTGAAACGGGTAGATTAATGACCCGTCTTCTTCAGACTTGCAACACAGAGGAGATAACTGGTTTTCTGGAATTGTTCCAAAAGTATGATCAGATGCAATAATCCACTTGATAGCAGAATTGGCCCGACAGTATCCGGTGATTTATTCTGGTCCTTCTGTCAGGTCAATATCAAATGCATTGCCACTATTGGGTCAATTCAACACGGTATGCACAAAGCCGAATAAGCAGTTTTGGGTTACACTTCTTTTTGATGAAGATAACCCCCATATTTCTTAAATAATTCTGTGATTTGCAACGGCCCTGGCTATTCGTGCCACGCCTTCTTCCAGAACAGATCGGCTGCAACCAAAGTTAAGCCTCAGGTAGTTTTCATCGCCAAATTGCTTTCCGGGGGACAGGCCAACACCAGCCTGTTCAAAGAACTGATGAGGATCTTCCAGTCCCAGTCCGCTGACATCAATCCAGGCCAGATAGGTTGCCTGCAGTGGTTCCATGGCAAGGCCGGGAATGTTATTGATGGCTTCCAGCAGGTAGTCGTGGTTACCACGAAGATAATCCAGCAATGACTGACGCCAGGGTTCACCATGACGGTAGGCCGCTTTTGCAGCAGTGTAGCCAATCAGGGCGCTGTCCACTGACGGCACAATACCGGTGCGAACCTGGTTGAACTGATGGCGTAACTGATGATTGGGAATAATCGCGAATGCACAGCCGAAACCGGCCAGATTGAAGGTTTTCGACGGTGACATAAGAGTCACTGAGTTGTCTCTGGCAAATTCGCTGATGGCAGCATAAGGAATATGTTCAGCATGGCGATCAAGAATCAGGTCGCAATGCACTTCATCGGAACAGACCACAAGGCCATGTTTTTTACAGAGTTGTTCGAGCTTCTCCAGTTCTGCCCGGGTAAATACCCGACCATTCGGGTTTTGCGGGTTGCAGAGCATCAGTAATTTGCAGGCGGGTGTGATTTTCTGCTCCAGGCTGTCGAGATCCAGCAGCCATTGGCCGTTTTGCTTAATCCATTCCACACCGATTAGCTCACGTCCGGCCAGTTTGGGTGCCATAAGAAAGGGATAATAGACAGGAACGGGGGAAATTACGCCTTCGTTTTTGTCGGCATAGGCACGAACACAGACATTAAGGGCAGAAACCAGGCCCGGCATCCAGACAATCCATTCTGGCTCAATATCCCAGTGGTAGAGATGGCGACAGCGCTCAACGACAAGTTGTTCCAGTTCACTGTCTGGCTCGGTGTAACCAAAAACCCCATGGTCGATACGCTGGTGCAGTGCTTCAATGATTTCAGGCGCTGACTGGAAATCCATATCCGCTACCCACATAGGGAGAACGTCAGGGCCGAAGCGTTCCCATTTAAGGCTGGAGGTGTTGGTTCGATCCACCACTTTATCGAAATCGATGTTCATAGCGCTATCCAGTGTTTGTTTTCCAGTGTTTATTTTCTGGGTATTTTATCAATATTCAGTTTTTTAATTGGCTTTTGGAATAAATTTGGAACAAACGCCTATAACTTTTGCCTACTACTTAGTCATATAAAAAATAACATAGTAGAGTCAGGATGATATCAAGCTTTATTTCCAGCCATTTTCCGCCAGTGATGCCATTTTGTGAAAAACAAGCCACCAGTGGAATAGCTGTACCAAACAATTTTGCTCAGCAGCGTTTATCAGCATTGTCGCAGGATCGGATTGGATTCTGGTCAGGTCATTCTCAGATTGGCTCCCGGCAATGCGCCAATATGACTGAGTTTATCCATACCTATATCCACCCACCTGGCCAGCATGCTGATGGGACTCCGATGTCGGATCAGGAGCGGTTGGAAGAGAGAGAGTTCAACTCTCTGGTGGATTCCATGACCGGTGTGAGTGCTTGCAAACATGCCACAATCGCTGAAAGAAGCGTGAAGCCTTTCAGGCTGAATGGCCTTACCTCAATGTTGGTTGGGCTTGTGTATATTCTTTCCGGTACGGGCACAGCAGCATTGCCTATTCAAAGAGGGGTCGATAACTGCAGGTTGACTGACGACCCTCGGGAAATAGCCTTCTGTCAGCAAGCAAGGTTTGAAAGAGAGAAACCGGAAGACATTATCTGTTCATATGCCGATGATTGTCCCGTGAGGCGTTATCCTGATGCATCATTTACGGTTAAATCTACCCATTCAGTCTGTCAGGCCATTACCAATCGACACCCAATGATCCATGAATTTGAACGGATCAATGAATCCTTTCGTGATCAGCTCTCACCAACTATCAACTTAACCCGTCAGGAGAAGATCATTCGATCCTACCGGTCAATGAGCTTTGATCGTAACAACCGGCAGGGCTCAAACGTTGCCCTTATTCTATCCGGTGGAACCCGGGCGACCGCCCAGCTGACCAAAGAAAATCACGCTGCTTACGCCAGGCTTCGCGGTATCAATTACCGGTTTGTATATCCATTTGAATTCCGGGAAGAGCTGGGCACAAAACAGTTGTACTGGATGAAAGTATTCGCTCTTAAAAACGCCCTGGAGTGTGAAGAGGTACCTGCCGGTCAATGGGTCGTATGGCTTGATGATGATATTGTCATCAACGACTTTGCCGGTATTTCCGGAATGCTCGACCGGTATATCGAAGATTTTGGGAACGCTGATTTACTAGTTGCCGGAGATAACCGCTGGGTCTTGTTGAATACCGGGATAATATTGGTGAAAAAGACCGAGAAAGCACGGTCGTTTTTGCATATGTGGTCGTTATACAGTAATGATTTGACTACTGGCTATAAACCACAAAAAGATACCTTGCACGAGCAGTATGTATTGAAATACCTGATTGAGCGTGCCCCGTTTGGTTCCTATTTTTCCACAATCAACAAAGACCTTAACCTGATCAAGATAGTTCCGAACAGGGTCAGGACTGAGGGACTTAATCTCAATACCTACAAAAGGGAAACATTTGTCAAGCAACAGCCCTGGTACGATCAGAGTCTGCAAATTCAGGGCTGTGATGAAGAACAAGAACAGGGCTATGAGGATGGTGACGGTTTTATTCATCTTGGCACGAAGCTATTTCGAACCCGGCTCATTATGGAAACATTACAACAGCCTATCGATAGTTATCAGCGTCTTAAAGAGACATCTCAGCAATAGTGGTTTTTCAGATGCTCTGCATATGGATAAGGACATTTCAGGCAAGGCCCTGTATTTAAAAGAGCCTTGCCGCTGCCAATGACGCCCTGAATCAGTTTATCAATGAGGTGTTGTAGTAACTTTCAATAGCCTTACGATCTCCCCGAAAAATCACTTTACCTTCCTTCTGCCCCAGCTGATAGTCATACATGGGGTCGTAATAATTGCTGAGCAGATCACTGATCAGAGGGCTGTAGCCTTCTATTCCCCCGCCAGATTTATGTTGCACAATGGCGTTTTCCAGAATATTGGTTAATTGCTGAAAGCGCTCTCCACCCAGTCGGCGGCGAATACGGTAAAGGCTACCAGAGAGGCCTTCGGCGAATTGCTCAAAACCCTGTTGTTCACCATAAGCGGCAATAAATTCGGCAAGATTGTCTGTCACATACTCCTTAAGACCAATCCTGACCCGCTCTTCCATGGTCTCTTCGAGCAAAATTAACGGGGATTGCTGCATTTTGTCCCGCATCGTCTGGGGCAGGCTGCAACGGCCAATCAGTTTACTTTCATCTTCCAGCAGTACCGGCATTCCGGGGTGTCTGTGACGGTGCTTCAGCAGCGCGATGGACAGACGATTTTCAAAATCGATCTGACCTGGCTGTCCACCATATCGGCGGCCAAAGCTGGAGCCTCTGTGGTTGGCGAGGCCTTCCAGGTCAATGCTGTAAGGCAGTTGTTGAATAAGCCAGGTTTTGCCGGTACCGGTTTTGCCACTGAGGATAATGAATGGGATTTCATCAATGGAGCGTTCCAGTTCATCGATCAGAAAACGTCTCAGGGCTTTATAGCCACCTTTGATTAACGGATAAGGGTAGCCAGATTCCTTCAGCCACTGCTGGGTAATATGAGAGCGTTGTCCGCCACGAAAGCAGAACAGGTACCCTTTTGGCTGTTGCCTGATAAGTGATTGCCAGGCTTCGAGTCGCTGAGCCCGAATATCATCAGTAGCCAGCCTGTAGCCCAGGGTGACAGCCGCCTCAGGCCCTTCTTTTTTATGACAGGTACCAATCAGTTCCCGTTGGTGATCATCCAGAATGGGGATATTGATCGCCAGAGGGAAGCTGCCCTTGGCGAACTCCACCGGGGCACGAACATCCATCAACGGAATGTCCTGAAGAAAAATAGACAGGAAGTCTTCAGTGTTGGCTCTTTCTTGATTTATGGATGTGGTCATTGAGGGCTGCTGTGGCTGATCAAAGCTGCATAGTTTCATATCCGTAGCAGTGATTTGGCAAGTCTGAATAGGTGCAGGAGTAACCGTAACTACCCCTACTACCCATCAATAATGCCAATCTCATAATATCCGGCCCAGTCGGGGAAAAAAGAGACAAAAACGGTTGAACATCTATAATTTTCCATTCATATCAAATCGAGTTGCCAGTTAATGGATTCTATCAGAAGTTGTTTTTCTACCTGTCGGATAACCGCTCAAAATGCCTCCTTATCGGGATCGGGCACTGCGCTTTCCATTTCCAGTGCTGATGATGACGATAGATCAAATCCAAATGGTGAGGCTCCGATACTGGCTGCCTGTCGCGGCAAAAATCTTCCCTGGGTACAAGAGTTGCTGGAGAACGATCCGGCTCTGGTGAACAGATCATTCCTGTCGAAAGTTGCTGGTCCTGCCTGGCATGTGTATCCGCTCTTCATCGCTGCCCAATACGGGCATCTCGACGTCGCGAAATGCCTGATTAAGGCTATCAGCGTGGCCCTGGAAACTCTGCCAGAGGCGGACAAGTCTGCGGCCGCCGGGCGGTTCCTGTCGGCCGCTTGCAAGGACGGATCAACTGCCCTCTTTATCGCTGCCCAGAACGGGCATCCTGATTTCGCGAAATGCCTGATCGAGGCTCTCAACGAGGCCGTGGAAACCCTGCCGGAGGCGGACAAGGTCACGGCGGTCAGGGCGTTCCTGTCGGCTGCTTGCAAAGGCGGAGCGACCCCCCTCTTCATTGCTGCCCAGTACGGGCATCTCGGCGTGGTGAAATGCCTGATCGAGGCTCTCAACGAGGCCGTGAAAACCCTGCCGGAGGAGGGCAAGTCCACGGCCGTCTGTGCGTTTCTGTCGACCGCTTGCAAGGACGGAGCGACCCCCCTCTTCATCGCCGCCCAGAAAGGGTATCTCGGTGTGGTGAAATACCTGATCGAGGCTCTCAACGAGGCCGTGAAAACCCTGCCGGAGGAGGACAAGTCCACGGCCGTCAGGGCGTTCCTGTCGACCGCTTGCAAAAACGGAGCGACCCCCCTCAATATCGCCGCCCAGAACAAGCATCCCGGCGTGGCGAAATGCCTGATCGAGGCTCTCAACGAGGCCGTGAAAACCCTGCCGGAGGAGGACAAGTCCACGGCCGTCAGGGCGTTCATGTCGACCGCTTGCAAGGACGGTGCGACCCCCCTCTTGATCGCCGTCCAGGACGGGCATCTCGGTATGGTGAAATGCCTGATCGAGGCTCTCAAGGAGGCCGTGAAAACCCTGCCGGAGGCAGACAAGTCCACGGCGGTCAGGGCGTTCCTGTCGACCACTTGCGAGGTCGAAGCGACCGCCCTCTTCATCGCTGCCCAGAAAGGGCATCTTGAGATCGCGAAATACCTGATCGGAGCTTTCAGCGAGGTCGTGAAAACCCTGTCGGAGGCGGACAAGTCCACGGCGGCCGTCAGGTCGTTCCTGTCGGCCGCTTGCAAAGGCGGAGAGACCGCCCTCTACATCGCTGCCCTGAACGGGCATCTCGGCGTGGTGAAATACCTGATCGGAGCTTTCAGCGAGGTCGTGAAAACCCTGCCGGAGGCGGACAAGTCCACGGCCGTCAGGCAGTTCCTGTCGGCCGCTTGCAAGGACGGAGCGACCGCCCTCTTCGTCGCTGCCCAGAACGGGCACGGCGCGGTTCTGAATTTTTTGCTTGAACAAGGCGCTGACCCGGAACAGAAATGGACTCTTTGCTTTCTCGGGAAATACCGGGTCTTTAAATGGTTCTTCACCAGGTCGCCTTTGGAAGCTGCAGGCATGAGCGGCCATTTAGTGACGAAACGCCGCCTGGAATGCATCCTTCAAGAAAGAAGGATGGCCGTCAAACGACCAGAAATAATGGTGATGGAAGAGGCTGTCACCTTAATGCCGGGCACTGGGGAAACGGCGCTTTGACATCCTCCCACAACTAAAGTTGTGGGATTCCTTCTACAAGACGGCGATGCCCCGTCGCGACATACTTCTAACATACTCTTGTCGGCCTGTTTGCTGAGTGAATCCTGCAATTTTTCCCGTATCTTGCGGTCTCTCCGGATATCGGCATAGACGTTTTCTCTTTGGTGTTGGCTCTTTCTTGATTTATGGATGTGGTCATTGAGGGCTGCTGTGGCTGATCAAAACTGCATGGTTTCGTGCCCTGAACCGTGTTTTGGCAAGTCTGAATAGATGAAAGAATAACCGTAACTATCCCTATCGGAACGCTTATATAGTGGCAATCAGGTAACCTTGTTCCAGCTGGTATTTCAGCGTATCTTCCGAACTGCTGCCCTGTAACCAGTCAACATCTGCGAGTTCAATGGTATTGGTCCATTGGTGGGCGCTGGTACTGGCAAGGTTCAGGTGGGTGCTGCTGCCGTTGGTGTTCAGCGCCATGTAATCATAAGGCTGGGCTCTGGCTTCTGCAGGCAGGAAGCCTGAGATATCGATAACATCTTCTGCACTGTGAAAATTGAATACCCGGTCATAAGCGGGTGCAGCTTCACTGCCAGCGTCTTCTTTCCGCCAGTAGAGCCTGTCTATTGCATGACTGGTTGGGCTCAGCTCCAGAATATCGTTGCCAGATCCGCCTCTCAGTTTGCTGCCTTCATTGTTGGCATACAGGTGATCATCTCCGGCACCGGCATTTACAATGCCATCGCCCTTTAATTCAGCGGCTGGTGGTGCATACAGGGTATCTTTTCCCTGGTGACCAAACTGATGGGAGACAATCAGGTGACCCTGTTCAACCAGCGAACTTAAACGTTCTGCGGTATCCATGGTGTTTCCTCCTGGCAGTAGCGTTTCCAGCGGTATGGTATCCAGGGTAATCACCTCGGATAGTGCAGTGATCCGCGCTTTACCATCCACTTCATCAATAGTGACCTGGTTTGCCAGATCACTACCGGACCACACATCGTCAAGGTTCAGCAGCTGGCTCAAATCAATAACATCCACGCCGGGCTCGAAGTCCTGGATAGCGGTTGTGCCTGTATCGCCAGCCTCAAAGAGGAACGTATCACGGCGACCATCACCTGAGCCTGAGTACGCTCCCCCCCAAACTGTATTGTTTCCTGACCCGGGAAGTATCTGGTTTTCACCGTTACCCCCGGCAATAAGATCATCTCCATTACCAGCGGAGATCTTCGGCGTTGTGCCATCGGAAACGATAATATCGCTGTTTGGGGTGCCGCTGATGTCTTTACTTTTTTCAAACACCACAATGTTCAGGTCAATGACATCGCTGCTCTGGTTATTCCCATCACCAACATCGGAGATGGCCTCAACATTCAGGGTATAACTTCCGGTTTGATGATCTTTAAGGTACAGGTTTTGCAGCTCATTGCTGACCAGTGCAATACCTGCGGGGCTGGAGGAAGGGGTACCTGTTGGTGTTCCGGCATGGTTAACCAGCGATGCACTGCCTGGTAGTCCCTGAACAAGGGTGTAGAGCTCAGTGCCCACCAGATTGCTGACAGTCAAAGCAGGGTTGATCACTGAAGCCCGGAGAAAAACAGGTACGGGTGTTTCTACGGTGGTAATGATGCTTTTGCGATCAATCTGCAGTGAGGGCTTATCAGACTTTGGCGCAATGGTAATGGTGCTATCCATCACAACTTCAGGGCCATAGGCTGTTGTCAGTCCATCGGTTTTATCCACAGACCGGACGGCTAACGACATCAGTAGTGTTCCATGACCATCGCCCGGATTAAATTCCAGCTCGGGTAATGTGGTATCCGCTGTTGCTATGGTTGCGGTGTAACCGCCTGAGGCATTTGCCGAGAATATGGTTGTCGTTTGGCCAGGAATGGTCAGGCCGGGTTTGATGGCCTCTGGCTCAGGAGGCATCAATGTGGGGGCGTTGCCCGGTAAAATCGTCAATGTTGCCTGAAGTTCTTCCGGATGGTCATGTTTGTCTGAATGGGTGTCTGTGGTTTTGGCATTCAGACGAAAGACGATGGGAGTGTTTTCATCCCCCGTCATTGCCCCGGGAATCTGATCCAGTGTGATGGGGTCACCCACAGGCTGTACCTTAATCTGAAATGCCTGCTCGTTACTGCAAACCGTATTCAGGCTCTGTTCGTGGCTGTGACTGTTCAGGGTCAGTTGCACCACACCGCTGAAGTCTTTCACTGGCTTCAGTAACAGTGGCTGTATATGGCCATTGTTATCTATTAAGTGTGCTGGAATCTGCCACTTCCCGCTCCCGTTAAAGGGCAGGGGCTTGCCGGAACTGTCCTTGACCACCTTGCCATCAGGCAGGCCAGAGAGCACAACAGAGATGACTTCAGAGCCATCATTATCGTTCAGGGCCGCAATCAGCCCTTTTATAGGGATATCTGAGTCTTCATGGCCTTCCTGATTGGGTGCAGTAAGGGTGGCACAGTGATTGACCGGTTTAACCATCAGATCAATCGCTTTGCTAAATACTTTGCTGTCGGTATCTCCGGTTCCCGGAGCAGTATCCAGTACTTCTACAGCAAGCGGCATGGTATAGGTTCCCGCCGGTAGTCCCGGTCCGGGCGTGAAGGTGAAGCTTGCTATCCGTTGCTCAAACTGCGCTTCTGTTTCGGATGTTTGTCGAACTACTGAGTTGTCCGGTTGCAGCCCATTACCACGGATAACGATGTTTTCCGGTGGTTTAAAGACAACTTTTTCGATGGTTTCCGAACCATCAATATCCGTGGTTCTTAACTGCAGGTGCATGGGTTCGGGTTGATCCGCATCCTTCCACTCATCGGCCTCCGCTGCCGGTTTTGTCCAGGCTCTCAAGTCATATACCGAATCTTTCGGTGGTTCATCCGGTGAGTTTTCCACCACCGGCAGTACCTTGAACGGGATCTTGAAGTCTGTTTTGCTGGTTTGGTCGGAATCGGTATTTCTCTTCAATATGTGATAGGTAATACTGTCCTCTCCGGAAAAGTCCCTGGGGGGGCGAAATTGAAGGTTTCCGACGTCTTCCGGCCTGGTGATGTACTCGGTGACCTCACCATCGTTATTCCAGTACACCGTTGTGAAACCTTTAAGGCTCCACCCGTGAAGATCAGTCACCGTCATACGGAATGTGGTTTCTTCCTCTGAAGAGGTGTGGGTCTGGTCGAGGTCGATGCAACGGTCTGGAATGGTGAAGTAGTAATCCTCTTTACCCTCTACCGGTTCTGAGCAGACAAACAGGCTCTCCGGTGGTATCGGTTGATCTGGGCCACCGGTATTCTCTTCGACAATGACCTGCATCCGGGCATAGCGTGCTTCCTCATCCCCAGCGTCTTCAACAATGACTTTCGTATGGATAAAGTACGTGCCTTTCTCGGTAAAATGGACTGAGACGCCATCAAGTTCACCACTTTGAATCAGCCATTTATCGTTATCAAAGATCAGCTCCTGCTCTCCGGAGGTTTGCAGATGCCAGCCTCCTGTCACCTTTTTTCCGGCACGGTCATAAACGTCGATCTCATATTGAGGTCGTTTGTCGTCTTTTATTCGCTCACTGCCATCTCTATCGGTGGCAACAAGTTGTAATGCCTCCAGTGGCACATCATTTCCTGTAAAAGGCCCGGGGTTATCAATAATGACCCGGGTGTTTTCATCAGGATTGAACGGTGTGGCTGGAGGCTGTTCTCCATCAACTTCACCTCGCCAGTCAATATGCCCACTGATGGTTACCTCTTTTTTCGCCGTTAAACCATTTTGCTGATCCGAGATTTCCACGGTAAAACTGAAGTCGGTGCTCTGATGGGTGGGTGTCGGGTAATCATGATCAATCGTTCCATCTGAATGGATCGGTACTATGCGGATATCACCTGCAGCAAGCGCCCTTTTCAGTGCATCCAGGCCGCCCGTGTGATCAACCAGGGACCCGCACTGGTTGGCCAGCAATGCGCCATTTACCATCAGTTGGAAACCATCGGGCAAATTGAATCCGGTAATATCGGTCATGGCTTCACTGCCATCACTGTCGCCCGGGGTGAACCCGGTAAGGGCCAGTGGCGCTCCGCCCGAGAGAAATTTGCCGGCTATGTCCAGTTCAACTTCATTACCCCGGATGGGGGCGATGGCCTGATCCCGGGTATCCACCACCGGGGCAAAGACAGCTCGCAGCTGGTAGTCAAAAATAGTATGGGCTCCGTCCAGTTCTGTCA
Organism: Thalassotalea sp. G20_0; assembly: GCF_017744175.1. Lineage (NCBI taxonomy): Bacteria > Pseudomonadati > Pseudomonadota > Gammaproteobacteria > Alteromonadales > Colwelliaceae > Thalassotalea > Thalassotalea sp. G20_0. The sequence goes on from NZ_JAGHQV010000013.1 coordinate 90,588, forward strand.
CCAGAACCTTCATGGGTACCAGTGTCTCACCGGCATAGTCCGGCGGTGGTTTCAACCTGTATTTGCCAGAGCTAAGATCAGCTGGCGTTATTTGGAAAAACGGTTTGTCATTAACGAGAAAAGCGATGGGCGGCTGCCGTCCGTGATTATCTTCCAGACGAAACTGGCTGTCTTTCAGGGTAACGACTGAGTTCAGGCTTTCGGAGCCATCCATATCTGTTGAGTGCAGATCAAACACCAGGGGCAGTCTTTGGTCTTCCTGGCCACGGCCTGTCAACTCATTGACTTTATCCGGATTCACGGTCCAGGTATCATTCGGGGTCACTTCCGGCGAATCTGGAACCCCTTTGATGCTTATTTGCATGAACCGGTCCGGTGATATGGCTTCTTCTTTGCCAGCCACCGGTGTGAGCCCATCCTGAGTAGACTCACGACTGATGGCGTTTATTTGCAAACGAACATCGTCAAAGTTTGCCGAACTTCGATCTTTTCCCGGTTGATAATAGAGGTGGTCAATATCCGGACCAGTGACTTCAAAATGATTCGTTGAGCCGAGCTTTATTTCTGTCCAGGCGCTTCCCTGCCGAATCCACAGACGGCCTGTAGCTTCTCCGGGCTTAACCAATGGTGTGACTGTCAGGAAGAGGCTTTCAGACCCGTCCGTATCCACCAGTGCTGCCTTGATGTGGTTGCCAATGGCAATGCGCTCATCTTCATGTCCCGTTATCTTAACGGTGTCAGGGTCCGCACCCGCAGGCATAACCACCAGTGTGGGCGGGTCTGCCACAGGTTGAACATTGACAGTAATTGTTGCCGGTGATCGTGCGGTTTCAACCGCAAAATAACCTTGTTCGGTTGCGATGGCATCCACCTTTATTGCCAGTCTGCCGCTCCAATGTTCATCAGACTGAACAATCAGCTGCCCAAACTGCTCTGGCGTAAGCGTGGTCCCGGCGTTAATTTCCTGCCCATGACACAACAGTTTCATGCTGTCTGGTAATTGCATTATCTGGTATGAGAGGACTTCTGATCCATCCTTATCCTTAAGACTGGCTTTTATGCTGTTGCCAAGGGGAATGCTTTGATCCTCCTCGCCGGTGACCACAGGTATCTGTTCGGGCCAGGTGGGGGGATCCGCTACGCCTTTAACATGAATAACCACCGGAGTGCTAAGGCTTTGAACCGACCCCGGGTTGTTGCTGATGGTGGCATTCAGGTTGAGCGTGACCTGGTGGTTGTGGAGGGTAAAGTCCGACGCATCGGCTGCGGGCAGATAACCAAGATTGACAGCGCTCAGGATGATGCTGCCGGAAACCATGCTCCGGCTCATGGCGGCAAGGGGGATATGTACGGTATCACCCGTGGCGCTGAGAAGTTTGCCATTCCAGATAAGCGTTCCTCCCTGAAGATCACGGGTGCTGACCGATAGGTTGGTCAGGGTTTCCTGCCGGTCCGGGTCCCCAAGATCAATGGAAAAGGAGAGAGCAATAGGCGTTTGCGTGTCTTCAGGGCCTTCGGTATTGATGACGCTGGTGAACGTTGCAGCCCGGTCAGCAATAGTGATCTGGAAAGGTGCCGAACTGTTATCACCATCGCCATCGACAATGGTGTGGAACATCTTCAGGGTGAAGTTCTGTCCCGCACTGTGATTAATATGCGGATAGGAAAGGAACCACCATCTGCCATTGCTCTGGACGATCAGTATGCCTACATCCGTGGTGATGGTGGTTGTATCGGTTGGGCTGACTGGATAGACCATATTCTGGTAGGTGATGGCGGTGAGCCTGGCATTATCGGCATCGGCATTCAGGGAATCGTTTCTTAGCAGATTACCACTGAAAGTCTTGCCTTCTTCCCCGATGGGCTGGTTATTTTTCCGATAATAGTTGCCGTTGGCCACCGGTACGGTATCCACGACGGTGTAGAGAAAATTTGCCGGTGTGCTGTTGAGGCTATTGTCACTGTCGCTCATCAATACAGGTATGGTCAGAGTAATCGAGTTGCTCTGGCTGGCAAGCGACGGCGGATGATCGAGGTTGTCCAGCTGTTCAAATTGAATAGTGGCCGCAGTCGGTTGTGGATCACTCACTGAAAAGCGGAAAACCGGCAGGTTATCATTGGCCCGGCTGATGGTCAGCACTGACTGGTCCGGACCAGAGACAGTAATACCGGTCAGTGGCTTACCATCGGAACTGAACCCGGCCACCTCCTGGGCAATGATGAATCGATCAAACACTGGGACGGGGCGGTCAGAACCCGGGATATAGTGGAGGGTACCGGTCACGGAAGTATCGTTGCCTTTGTTAATGTCCGTGGTTGCCGGTGGCTGGGTGATTTTGCCCGGTGTCGGATATTCACCGTCCAGTAGTGACAGGGTCAGGACGTCACTGGTTGTAGTGCCATCGGCATCTATGGCCTCCAGGGTATAGCTGACGGGCAGCATCGGGGTGTTCAGTCTGGTCGCCGTCAGGTGATCAAGGTAATGATACCAGGTGATGCCAATGGTGGCGGTTACTGAGGTGGCTGGGGGCACATAAATCACCGTTCCATCATGCTGTATCGTGGTCAGACTGAAAATATGATCCTTTTGTTTGCCATCCTGAATGGACCAGGCTTCCCAGGTTTCAGGGTAGCGGACTCCTGCCGAGGGTCCGAAGTACCGAATGGGCAGGCCATCGGCTGTCAACCGGTTGCCCAGGTCATCAAGGGCAAAGCCGCTGCTGTCGACGACAGGGGGCAGAAACCAGACTTTGATCACGGCATCGGTATCGGCACGGATGTCGACGTTGATCCGCTCGCTGGCCGGTGTTCTTTGATACAGGGGCTCGGTCATTTCCAGGTCATTTATCGCCAGCTTCAGTTCAAGATTGCTACTGACATCATTGATCTGAACCGGAATCTGTTTTTCCGTGGTATCACCGTCTGAATCCGTAATGGCCACCGCAATGGATAAGGGCCAGCTGCCCTTATCCTGATCCATGGGATGGGAGAGTTTTACTGTGTAGTGCAGTGAGGCCGACAGTGCGGGGAGTGGTTGATCATCAAGCGTCACGGTGAGTACCGGGGATTCCGGCTGGGCAGGCCAGTGCAGGGAAAGGGTTGGCCCCTGAGCTTTCCAGATCAGCGGCTGTTGGTTGGCGAACAATCCATCCAGTCCGGGCTGGCTGGCTGAAAATTGCCAGCTGTCTGGCACGATTTGGTCGGACTTCGGGGTGGCTGTAATCGTCCCGGTGGCGGTAACCGGCAGGTTTACTTCATCGATGTTGATCTTTGAGGGATTGCTTAATACCGGGAATACACCGTCAACAACGGTCACTGTAACCATACTCTCTGTAACTGCCGGTGTGCCGTCAATATCGTCAAAGGTAAAGGGCAGGGAAAGGATAATCCGCTCGCCATTCACCATGACTGAATTATTGCCCACAGTACCGGCCAGGTGATCCAGGGGACGAACCAGCTCGCCATTAACCCTGACCATTAGATTTTTGTTGTTTTTGTTAACAGCCGACAGTGACAGAGTGAGGATATCGATGTTTTGGCCATTCTCGATAACACTGCCCCGAAGCTGGTTACCAGCTGACGTGAAGCTGACCGGAGTGCCCAGTGAGGTCAGGATACCGTTCAGGTTGTCAGGATCTGCAGTGAATCTCAGGCTCTGGGGGTCGATGGCATCAGAGCCATCGCCATGCAGGGTGGCAATAGGGCCAGCGTAATACTCGGGATAGCGGGGCGACGTGGTCAGGTTGTTTTCGCTAAAGGTCAGGTTGATCTGCTCATTTCCCGTGGCGGCCGGGCCATCTTTAATGCTGACAGAAACAGCCGCATGAGCAGTATCACCACTGCTGTCGGTGACAGTGTAGGTAAACTCCTGGGGCAGAGGTTGCTGGCCCGGATGATACAGAGAGTCCCGGGCCGTATAGGCGTACTGGCCATCCGGTTGGACAGTGAGCGAGCCGTAAAGGGTTTCAATCCTGGTGTCGGTTTGAAAACTGAACAGCTGCCCGGTTTTTGCTGTGGTGTTTTTATCCAGATAAAACCGGTCAAGGGAGACCTTGGTAATGTTGAGAGTCTCAAGACATTGCACATCATTGTCCAGCAGATTACCGGTCACCGTTTCACCTTCGGTGAGCTCAATATGGTCATCCCTCAGGGTTACGCCACCATCAATCACCGACAGCGTTACGGTATGGCTGATGGTATTGAGGTCATGATCGCTGGCGGTGAGTACCACGGGAATCATTGCAGGCTCAGGTTCTGTGACATCCAGATTGGCCAGCTGTTTTACTTTCAGGTTGGCAGACAGGTTGCCTGAGGTGTCGGTGCTGATATTTTCCAGATCAATGCTGAGCACCGGTTTGCCGGACAGGGTCGATAGCATCAGACTCTGGTTGCCCGGACCGGGATGCAGGTTATCAAGATCCAGACCTTCTCCGTCGCTATTGGGCAACCGGCTGGCCAGGGCGTTGTTCAGCTGCTCTGCGGTTGCATTAATATCCAACTGCAACTGGTCCGGTGGCAGGGGGTCGGAACCTTTCAGAACGGTAATCTGGCCGTAATCCGGAATGGGGCCGGGCTGGTCACACTCCTGGTCGATGGGCATGGTACTGACCGTGTCGTTTGAAAAGCTCAGTGCTGTGCCATCCAGAACCGTAAAGCAGATGGTGGCACTGCCGCTGTCCCCATCTGTATCAGTAACGGTAAAGGTAAACGTCTCGGTCAGTGTACTGTTGGTGGTATGAACCAGGTTAGGTGTTGCAGAGTATTTCCAGGCACCATCGGGATTGACATACAGGGTGCCGTATTGACCGGAAAATGGGTAAAAATCCGCTATGTCACCGCTGAGGTTATGACTACTGGTTAACGGAGTGCCATTGATGGCCGTGAGCAGGCCGCCATCGCTTCCGGCTAGCGCGGGGGTAAATAATTTGCCGTTATGCTCACTCCACAGTGCCGTAGTGCCTTCCTGCACAAGAACTGGCGTATGATCCACCAGGGTTGGCACATCATCCGTAATGGTGACTCTTAATCCTGCCTTGGAGTAATGGGTTCTTTGATAGGTTGGCGAGTAAAGGCTTTTCTGATAGGGCAGGATAAAGCTGAGTTCGTCATTGCCTCCCGGATGAAAAAAGGGACGGTCAACCTGTAAAGTGGCCAGGCCTGTGCCTGAGTCCGGCAGGGTAAACGTGAGGGCTGTCTGGGTTGATGTCCCATCATGGTAGACGGCAGTCAACGTTTTGGGGTCGGTGATCTGCCAGCTGACCGGAAAGCTGGAGCCGTTGTCAATAATGTTGATATTGTCGGGTAGATCGGTAAGGTAAGCGGGCTCAAAAGAGAGTGCTGTGCCGCTGGCTGCAATGGGATCTATGTCAATGGTAGCTCCCATATCAACGCGCTCCTGAATGTTGATGCCCGGAGGGTTACCCAGGGGCATCAGATGATCGGTGGCGATGGTACAGGCACAGTCTGTAACGGATGCCACAACCTGATAATTGTCGCCTTCGGTTATAGGTAACGTAAAAGGGGGATGGTTCCAGTGGTTATCCTCTACCGGTACTTTGCTCGGGACCTCCTCTACCGGGACTTCGGCCGTTATCCTGTTTTGAAATACGCCGGGGCCAAAAAAAACAGTAACCGACTGTCCATTTTCAATACCTGTGGTCTCACCGGTTATGGGCATATTAAAGAAATTGATACCGTAGGTGTCGATATCGTTGATCCAGATACCTGCTTCGGTATCAATGGACAGCAGCAGCTCTGCAGTGGCCGTATTACCGGCCCTATCGGTAATTTTAGCTGTCAGTGTATGGGGACCATCAGACAATGGCTGGATAATTTGGGCAGACCAGGTTCCATTGCTGCCAACCGGGATGTCACTCTTCAGTAGCTGGTCATCAGCGAACAGCGCTATCGTACTGTTGACTTCACCGGTACCGGTCATCACCGGTATATTATCGCTGGTAGGATTGTCAGGCTTATCAGCTGCTTTGCCATAACAGGAGTCACTCTGTGGGGCGAGTTCAAGGGTAACTTCGGTGACGGTATCCAGCAGAAACGTTGTGCTGTCCCTGGCAATATTGCTGGCCAGATCGCTGGTTTCTGCTGTTATGGTAATAACGCCGTCTAATAATCCGCTCCTGGTAAGATCCGCCTCCATTTGCCAGCTGCTGCCATCGCTGTTCACCGCTGTTTGCAGCTGCCATTGATGGCCGGCCTGATCCGTCAGGGTCAGGATAACCGGGCGCAGGGGCTCAACATTTACCACCTGGCCAGCGATGGACAATGCCCGGGACTCCCGGCTGTTGACGATATTATCCGGGGTGATCGGTGTATCAATGGTAATCAGTGCCAGGCAATCCCTGGCGGTCTGGTCACTGAGCGTTGCGAGAACCACCGGTAGATTATCCAGCCCCGTGCCAATGCCGGCATCGGGTGTGATGGATGGCGTAAGCAGAGGAATGGTGGTCGGCGTCATCAGCCCTTCATCGGCGGTCTGTTCCTCAATGGCTGCCTTCTGATCGTCACTTCGTTCATCAGTAGCCAGGGTGACCGATGGTGTTTCTGACAACCGGTACTCATTGGCATCGGGTAACTCACCAACAGATAAAGCACCGGCAGTAATGGGCTGAATCAGGATATCTGCATTGCCTTCAAGCTCAATCAGCTCACCAGCTATCAGCCGTTCGCCTTCTGCCAACAACTGACGACGTTGGCCTGGTAGTAGCTTCCAGGCATGGCCAGCAATGCCAATGATCCTGCCATCATTACTCAGCAATACGAGTTTATTCATGGTGTGGTGCCATCATTGGATGACGATGGGATAATGAAATGTTTGTGTCGTTGGTCCCATGCTCAGGAACGTTTTCCGTCGGCTGTGTTTTGCGGTAATACTGGCTTCAGGAGCCGAGTCCGGCGGCAGCGTCAGTCCTAACGACTCAAGCAGTCGGTCGGTAATATGCAGCAGCCGGTAGCATGCAACAAGCTGTGCAGCCCAGGCACGGTTCCATGCCAGTTCCGCTTCAAGGCTTTCATTCTCGGCATTCAATACATCCAGTAATGCCCGCTCTCCAAAGGCAAATTGCCTCCGGTAGGCCGATACCGTATCCAGACTGTAGGTGACGTGTTTCTGCAATTGCGGCAGTTGTCTGTTGAGCTGAGCATGGGCTTCCCAGGCGAGACGGGCCTCTTCCTGAGTATCCAGCAATGCCTGGTGGTAGATATCTTTCGCTTCGTTCCAGCGGCTGAGGGATGCCTTCATACGCCCGGAATCAGCGCCACCATTAAACAGGTTGTAGCGGGCATGGAACATCAGATTATAATCATCATCACGCCCAATCAGACCATTCATGTTGTAGTTCCATGATCGGGTTGCCTCAAAGGAGATTTCCGGGTAGAAGCGTCCCTTGCTGGCCAGGTACTCACTCTCTGCGGCGTTATTGTCCTGAAGCGCTGATTTCAGTAATGGGTAGTTTTTTCCAGCCAACAGAACGGCCTGCTCCATTGTTTCTGGCAGTAAATCCATATCAGGCACCGGTTCGAGCAGAAAACAGGCTGGAGCGCCCACCAGCCTGACAAACTGGAAACGGGCATCCTGCAAATTGTTTTCAGCAGCAATGGTATTGGACTGAGCCCTCGCTAGTCGGCCACTGACAAGACTGAGGTCTGCAATGCTCTGCACACCGGACTCAGAACGTTTGAAAATGTTGTAGTAAATGTCCTGGTGAACCTTCAGATTTTGCTCGGACATGGCCAATGCCCTTTCCATCATGATCAAAGTCAGATAGGTCTGGGTCACTTTGAGTGCCATCTCGGAAGCGGTGGTTATCAGTCGGTACTGTGCAGAGCGTGTGCTGGCTTCAGATCTATTACTGTCGTGTATTGTGGAAAAACCGGCAAAAAGCACTTGGCGAAACGTAATGGAAGACTCATATCGATGAAGTCTGTCATCACTGTCAGGTCCACCGGCACGGGTTGTTTGGTTAGAGGACCATTCATAGCCGGAGCCTCCCTGTACATTCAATGTTGGCAGGAATCCTGATTTGGCAATGCTTTCCTCATCAACGCGGGTCTGCACTTTTTGCATGGCCAGGTGCAGCTCCGGGCTCGTCATCAGTGCAGTAGACACGGCTTCTGCCAAACTTTGAGCATTTGCTGACGGGATGTTGGCAGCAACCAGCAGGACAGACAGCCAGCATCGAAGATGATGAATACCGGCAAGACGCTTCATACTCATAACAGTGTTGAAAATGTTCCGGGGGTGATCTTTCACGTAGCGGGAGCCGTGAGGTTCAGGCAAACAAAGAGGGCTACCTGAAAATTAACAACTGACAAGGTCCAGCGATAAAAAAGCCTGAGTAAGCATAGATGATTTTTCTGAGCTTGGCTGAGAATGGCGGGGGAGGCATTTCTACTCTAGGCTCTGTTTTGCTTAAACAGAATCTGTCTCTGGATGAAGTTGCAATGGCGCAAAGCCCTTTACTGACCAGCTTGATCTGGATTGCCAGGTTTTATGGGATCAGGGTCATTGCAGAAAGTGTGCTGACGGGCTTGCCCGTTCAACCGGATGAGTTTGCCGATGAATATCTGGAGCGGGCTGCCGGGAACGCAGGGCTTACCCTGTTCACCAGACCGCTGGTATCCCACGGATCACTGGAAGAAAACTGTCCACCATCGTGCCTTCCCTGCATTGTCTGGTTGGCAAAGTCACCCATCGTTGTTGTACAGATTACCAAAGAGTATGTTGAGTTGCGCCAACCGAAACATGGGATGGCCGCAGAGCGTCTGCATCCTGACGACTTTCTTCAGAATATTGACAACCGGATGGTCTTTTTCAGTCGAGCCAGGGTTGAGGATGATCGTGATCCGGACTATCCACCGGACTGGCGGGATCACTGGTTCTGGGGTTCGTTACTGGAAAGTCGTCGTATTTATCGGGAAGTGTTGTTAGCGTCTCTGCTTGTCAATGTTTTTGCCCTGGCGGTGCCACTGTTCGTTCGCCTGATCTATGACCGGGTGATTCCCGGTATGGCACTGACCACGCTGAATACACTGACCACCGGTGTGGTGGTTGTTATCTTTTTCGAATTGATCTGTCGACAGCTACGCACCCGATTTATTGATATAGCTGCAAAAAAATCCGACCTGCTGATGTCCAGTCAGCTGTTTGCCAAAATTATGAGAATCCGAATGTCGTTTATTCCTGCAGCCGTAGGCTCATTTACACGGCAAATTCAGGACTTTGAGGCCATTCGGGAGTTTATCACCTCCACTACGCTAACAGCCATGGTCGATTTACCATTTGCCATCCTGTTTCTGGTGGTTATAGGGCTTATGGGCGGTCAGCTGGTGTGGATTCCCCTGATAGTTATTGTTTCTATGTCGTTTATCAGTGCCGCAGTCCAACCCCGGCTCCGTCAGAGTATCGAAGAGAGTGAACGACTTTCGGCACGAAAGCATGGGGATCTTGTGGAAAGTATCACCGGTCTCGAAAGCTTGCGGCTTGCCGGTGCACAGAGTCGTTTTCAGCAACGCTGGGAGCAGGCAACCGGGCATATGGCGACCTGGGGGCTTAAAACCCGGGCAATTACCGGCAATGTTACCGCGCTGGCAACCTGGCTGCAGCAATTGGCAACCGTGGGCATTGTCTATTTCGGCGTGCTCTTGATCAGCGCTGGCAGAATGAATATGGGCGCATTGATAGCCATTATGATGCTTTCTGGCAGGGCGATAGCGCCTTTTATGCAACTGGCACTGCTGGGCACACGGTATTACCAGGCTCGCAGTGCTTTTATGGTGATAAACCGGTTGATGGGGGCACCTGAAGAGCAGGGTAAGCAAATGGCCTATCGCCGGGTCAAAAAATTTCATGGAAATATTGAGTTAAAGCAGCTGTCATTTTCTTACACTGATAGTGTGATTCCTGCGCTTTCTGGTATATCCGTGGCCATTAACAGCGGTGAGAAAGTGGCTGTGGTGGGGCGCTCTGGCTCGGGGAAATCAACGCTTGCCCGTATTCTGGCGGCACTCTATCAACCCGACCAGGGACAGGTATTTCTGGACAGTATTGCCCAGGGGGATATTCATCCGGCAACCCTGAGAGCGAAAATAGGCTTTCTGCCCCAGGATCCCTGGCTGTTTCATGGTTCAGTGATGGATAACATCACCATGGGGACTTCCAGCTTCTCCGAGGAAGATCTGCTGACCACTGCGAAAGACTGTGGTGTGACATTTTTCACCGGCGACTCTCTGGCTGCTCTGGAATACCCCGTGGGCGAAGGTGGACGACAGCTCTCTGGTGGTCAACGGCGGGCCGTTGCATTGGCCCGTGCCATGCTATCCAAACCGGACATCCTGATTCTTGATGAGCCCTCTGCGCACATGGATAGCCTGATGGATGCCCGGGTTCAGAAGACACTCAAGAGCTTACCGGAAAATGTAACTCTGATTATCATCACCCATAGAAGCAGTCTGTTGTCGATTGTTGATCGTGTCATTATGTTGGACGGCGGCAAACTGGTTTCTGATCAGCCTGTTCATAGCAGAGAACCGCAGGCATGAAAGCAAAATCATGGTCGGAATGGTTGCGGTTAACCGCCAGTAACCGCCAGCAGGCTCAGCTGATGGACATTACTGTTACTTCACGCTGGTTTATCTGGGTGATGGTTTTTTTTGTCGCTTCATTAATTGTCTGGAGTTGTCTGGCTATGATGGATGAGACCGTCACAGGCTATGGGCGTGTTATCCCTTCCAGTCGGGTTCAAGAGGTTCAGAGTCTGGATGGTGGAACCCTGAAATCTGTCCATGTCAGGGAAGGTGAGTTTGTCCATGCCGGAGATTTGCTCTTACAGATTGATGAAACGCGCTATCAATCCTCTTTTCGGGTGAATGAGTCTGAGCTGGAAAGCCTGCAGGGCTCTGTTGCCAGACTGGAGTCCGAATTATCGGCACTGGCAGGGCTGCAAAATGGCTTACGGTCTATGGATGATCAGGGTGGTATCAACTTCCCTGAGCACTATCAACAGCATTTTCCTGAACAGGCACTTCAGCAAAAAGCACTGATGAATGAACGGATGGCGGCACTGAACAGCCAGATTACCATTTTCGAACAGCAAGTCATTCAGAAGCAGCATGAACTGAATGAGCTCAAGGAAAAAGTAAAAACGCTGACCAGAAGCTTACAGCTTGCCAATGAGGAGTTATCGCTGAAGAAACCGCTCACGGATGATGGCGTTATTACCCGTGTAGAGATTATTAACCTTGAACGAAGGGCGAATGAGCTTCAGGGGGATCTGACCAATGCACAGTTGATGGTCGCTCGTCTTGAATCTGCATTGAAGGAGGCCGTCGGGCGTCGGAATGATCTGGTGATTCGTTACCGGGCAGACTTACAAAAAGAGCTGCAGGATACGCGGGATCGTTCCGGCAAACTGCTGGAGGGGCAGGCAGGCCTGGAAGACCGGGTTCGCAAGGCGGCGTTGCATGCACCAGTGGATGGATTAGTCAAAACGGTGAAGGTGCATACAGAAGGCAGTGTTATTCAACCAGGAAGTACTGTCGTTGAGATTGTACCGGCAGAAGACCCTCTTATTTTTGAAGCCCGTGTTCAACCGGCAGATATTGCCTTCCTTCAGTCCGGACAAATGGCACTGGTAAAGTTAACGGCTTATGAATTTGCCACCTTCGGAAGTTTGAAAGGAATTGTGGATACCATCAGTGCCGATACGCTGGATGATGAAAAAGGTCTGCCGTATTACCGGGTTCGAATAGTGCTGTCAGGTAATAATAGCTCCATGCTGTTGATTCCCGGCATGACAGGGGTAACCGATATTGTGACGGGGAACAGAAGTGTACTTGAGTATTTTATAAGCCCTTTGCTGAGAGGCTTTTGAGTATAGAACAGAGATCAGTTAAGTCATTAACAAGACAGTTAGTCTTACTGACTTATCTTCAGATACAAAAAGGAACTAAATCTGTTTCATGGTACTCAAAATAGAATCAGCTCATGATTCAGGAGATATAACCGGATGGAACCCTCTAATAACAACCCCGTTGACTGGGATTCTGCTGGCCCACAAACCCCGTCGGAAGATACACATCAGGCATTGGGCATCAATATCGTGGGTGGTGCCAGTACTTCTGGCACAATGGATGATTCCGTAACTCTGCATGACAGACAGGTTGAGGCTTTACCGCCTGCCAATAAAGTCCAGAGTGTTTATACTCGCCCTGATCATGATACGGGCAACTTACGCACAGCGCTGATCAGTCAGGCTATCAGTTATTTATCTATTGTCAGGAAAGATATATCCGGTTTGCCGGTGGTAACGGGCGTATTTGTCAGGGCGTTTCGCCAGCCCATGGTTTCAGAAATTCAGGCTTCAGTAGCTCAGGTACCTGTTCTCAGGGATGAAGACTTTCTCAGTAGTTGGCAGATGGATATCGTGGTAAGCCCTGGGCAATGCAAGGATTTAGCCCGGGTAATGGGGCGTTTTTTGCATAAAGAGAAAAAAGAAGATGCTCGTGTTTCTTCTTTCTCTGGAACAGGTGTACTTCAGGAGGAGAAGTTTCATTATCTGTTCAATGGCGAAGAGTTCTTTTCAATCAGGTTATTAACGCTTGACGCCCCCGTAAACCTGAATATTGGAGATTACACCTATCAACCCTCTGAGGGAAAGCCTGTAACACTCAGAATATCCACTGAAGCCTGGGGCACATGGCTGAATCAACAGTTTGCTGGTTTGGTTAATAATCCCTGTGCGTACAATATTATCGAGACCGAATTCCAAACCCAGGCAATAACCGATGAGGAAGCGTGGTGCCTTTGCCCTGAAATTCAGCAATGGATCTACTCACAACAGCCGGTTTATCTGCATCCAGCGGTTTATTATACCTATTGTGCAGCCAATATGCCCCAACCCGTTTATTCGCCATTAGCGACTGCCTGGCAATCCGGATACTGTTCTGGTACTCCGCAACAATTTGAGATAAACGTACCAGTTGATCTTGAGGCGTCGGCTATAACATCGGTAATGCAGCCCGGTAAGCAGGGAATAGTTGAAGATCAGACTGGTGATCTGACACCGTCTTCTACAGCTGAAACCGCAACACCTGTCGCACTTCAATCAGGTCCGGCACATTTGGTGTTGAACAATGGTAGCAGTCTAATAAAAGATACCGATGCCATTCAGGACCTTGGCTTTTCCCTGATTGCAGACGTACTGCCATCTCTTGAACCGGCGGGAGCCGGAATTGTGCACCAGGGCTCGAAAGTTGAACAGTCTGAATCAAATAACGAAAGCAGCGGTGACAGCAAAAGCAGGGGAAGAAGGCAACGACGCGGAGTTAATGCGCCTGAACGAACAAAAAATGCCCGGAAAAAAGGCAGCGCAAGGGGGCTGCGTGCAAGAGGAAGTGATCGTTATGGATTTGCGGCAGCGATTCAGGCTTTAACCAAAGTCACTAATGTTGTCGCTGACGAACAGAGGGCACGGTTGGAGAAGTTGTCTATACCTGATGAGGTGATTAGCGGGTTAAACAACCTTATCAGTACTGAGAAAAGCGCTGAATTAGTGCGCCACCCTTTCAGGCGCAGTCCTTTCCTTGGCAGAGCCCAATGCTACTACGTCAAACAACCTGAAGAGGGCTTTAACTACAGCTATGAAGGGCTGGCTGGCATTATTGAAAAGATGGTTCATGAATTATGTGACTCCCTGAAACAGAGTGAGTGTTCTGTGGCGAGCCAGAATGAAGTCAGGGCGATTATTGCGGCATTAATGCTTAAATATCTGGTCTATATGCCCAAAGAAAAACATCAAATGAGTGCGCTTCTGTTCAAATTAACAGACATGATTGAACATGACTGCAGAATCATTGCGCACTATGAAGCGGGTAGCGGTTCACCGATCCTGAAGTTGTTGCCGCAGACTTTTCTGGTGGTATTGACCTCAGCTGAATTGGAAAAAATAACCCTGCCGGTAAACCTTCAGCAGCGGTTAGTCAGTACTCTTGTCACCATTATGTCTGCGTCTAATCATCATGGCTGCTACGATATTTCTGCATCAATTATTAGCTCGCTTCACCAGTTACCGCTTGATTTGCCTCTGCCAGACCTGAATTGGCAGGAAGTTAATAACCTGGCAATACAGATACAGGAAACCTTTGGTTATTTGCACAAATTGATGGATTTTCCGGGGGCTTTGCGGGTAAACCGTCTCACAGTTGCCCGGGCAGTGATGGATTTGAGGGATGGACTACATGCACTCCAGGAAAAAGGTAAAGATAGCCGGAGCCTATCGTGGTTCTCACCGGCACCCGGGAAGCAAGACCGCATCGCCATGGCTGTTCGTTCCGCTGAGAAAATATTGGGCGACGATGAGCTGGCATTCAAGAAGGCGTGTCGTGAGTTAGTCCTGGCTAAACGTAAGGCGCAGGAGGATATACGCAGAAAGCGACTTGAAGCGCGGATGAGAATGCAGCAAAAAGAGAGCCATCCGCCAGAACAGCCTGGCCGGGACATTGAGCAACCAGAGGAACAAAATGAGGAGCAATCTGAGAAATCGCGTTATTGTCTGGTGACCGCGCCCATCAGGGAGACGGCAGTCGATGCTATCAAGTTGGAACTCAGTCCATGGGAACAGAAATTGGCCGTTGCCGTATCGCTGTATAAAGATGGCCAGCTTGCTGAGGCTGAAGCCAGCAGGGCGTCTGCACTGAAAGCCTGTAAAGATAAGATTGACCGGGCCTGTGTATGGGCGGACTGTGGCAATGCCTTGCTGGAACCCTATCACGAGTTGCTTGCCCGGGTGGTAACGGTCACAGCAAAAGTCACTCCGGTTAAACGTCTACTGGATCTTATTGCACAACTTATTCCCGATGACGTGGTGAAAAAATCTGGCGATGCAAAAAACTGGCTGTCAGCAAAAAAATATAAAATACCAAAAGAAGCGTCACTTTTATCATTAGCCATGAGCTTGCCATCACAAGATGAGATGAATTCTTTACTTAAGGCGCTCAGATCGACTGTGGAGATGTATGAAAAGGCGGTAGAGCTGATGAATGATTGCTCTGTCTTGCAGTTGCGGGATACGGGGGATTTTATCTTGCATATTATGGAGAGTGACCTGAATAGCCTTTTTGATCAGCAGGATGACTTGCTCTCCATCAGAAAGGTGGTTGCCAGTGTCATGACTGCGCGCTCTGAACTTATGAAGAAACTCGGCTTTTATGGTCCTCGCTCCGGGTCCAGTGCCAGCACAGAAGCAGCCATCACTTATCAGAAGAGCGTTTATACTCAGCTGCGTGAGCGCTTGAGCAGGGAAGCAGCACAATTTGATGTTAATGAAGCGGATTTGACGAAATGGGGCAACTTAATGGAACGTATCGGTCAGTTGAGAATAAAGTCTTCTGAAGTGTAAATGCGTTTTGAAGATCTTTTATTGACATATTCGTGTATTCACTACGATGATATAACGTTAGACCTGCAATTTTCTCCCCCGGTTTTATCAACCAACAGTTCCTGATGAACGTTGAGAAAATTCATGCAATCCCTGGTATGGATTGCCACTGGTTTTTGGCTCTCAGCCCTGCGTATGGGTTGGCACGAGCAATAGAACAAGCAGCCTCCGGTACCGGTTGCCACTGTAAATTGATTACAATGTAAGGACTCCTTCATGCCTGTTATTACGCTTCCCGATGGCAGCAAACGTGAGTTTGCTGATGCAGTATCCGTAATGGAAGTCGCCCAGGACATCGGTCCGGGGCTGGCCAAGGCGACCCTCGCCGGTCGCGTCAATGGTGAACTGGTGGATGCCAGCGCCAAAATTGCCGAAGATTCTGATTTATCCATCATTACCACCCGCGATCAAGAGGGTGTGGATGTTATTCGTCACTCTACCGCGCACCTTCTGGCGATGGCTGTGCAGGACCTGTTTCCCGGTGCCCAGGTGACCATTGGGCCAGTGATTGAAAATGGCTTTTATTATGACTTTTCCTACGAGCGCGCTTTCAATATGGACGATTTGTCCAAAATTGAAAAACGCATGGAAGAGCTGGCCAAACAGGATCTCGCTATCGAGCGTGTGGTGATGAGCCGTGAAGAAGCCATCAGCGCCTTTAAAGCCATGGGTGAAGAGTACAAGGTTGAGATTATCAACGACCTGCCCGCCAGCGAAGAGATCTCTGTCTACCGCCAGGGTGAGTGGATGGACCTCTGCCGAGGTCCACACGTGCCTTCCACCGGTAAGTTGAAAGCGTTCAAACTGATGCGGGTTGCGGGTGCCTATTGGCGCGGTGATTCCAATAATGAAATGCTGACCCGCGTCTACGGTACTGCCTGGGAAGACAAGAAAGCCCTGAAGGCCTACCTGCACCGTCTGGAAGAAGCAGAAAAACGCGACCACCGTAAACTGGCCAAGAAGCTGGACCTGTTCCACATGCAGGAAGAAGCGCCGGGAATGGTGTTCTGGCACCCTAACGGCTGGGTGATCTATCAGGAACTGGAACAGTACATGCGCAACAAACAGCGCCTGGCCGGTTATGAAGAGATCAAGACCCCTCAGCTGGTGGACCGCAGCCTGTGGGAGAAGTCCGGTCACTGGGATAAATACGCCGATGGCATGTTTACCACCAGCTCTGAAAACAAGGACATGGCCATTAAGCCCATGAACTGTCCTTGCCACGTGCAGGTCTTTAACCAGGGCCTGAAAAGCTACCGTGACCTGCCGTTGCGACTGGCTGAATTTGGTTCCTGCCACCGTAACGAACCATCTGGTTCCCTGCACGGCCTGATGCGGGTGCGTGGCTTTGTCCAGGACGATGCCCATATTTTTGCCACGGAAGACCAGATTCAGTCAGAAGTTTGTGAGTTCATCGACTTCCTGCACAGCGTTTACGACGATTTCGGTTTTGCCCGTGAAAACCTGATTTACAAGCTGTCTACCCGCCCTGAAAAGCGCGTAGGTTCCGACGAAATCTGGGATAAAGCCGAAAAAGCCCTGGCTGAAGCCCTGGATGCCCAGCAGTTGCCATGGGATGAACTGCCCGGTGAAGGTGCTTTCTACGGACCAAAGATCGAATTTTCCCTGAAAGACTGTATTGGCCGGGTGTGGCAATGTGGCACCATTCAGGTGGATTTCTCCATGCCGGGTCGACTGGGTGCGGAATATGTGGACGAACACGGAGAGCGCAAAACGCCGGTTATGCTGCACCGCGCAACCCTGGGATCCTTCGAGCGCTTTATCGGTATTCTGATCGAGCATTATGAAGGTGCCATGCCGGTTTGGTTGGCTCCCATGCAGGCTGCTATCCTCAATATCACTGATCGTCAGGCCGATTACGCCAGAAAATTGGAAAAAAACCTCTCTGAACAGGGCATCAGGGCAAAAGCGGACTTGAGAAACGAGAAAATCGGCTTTAAAATCCGCGAGCATACCTTAATGAAGGTTCCTTATCTGCTGGTGATCGGTGATAAGGAAATGGAAGACAATACCGTGGCGGTCCGTACCCGCACCGGTGAAGATCTGGGCGTAATGTCCATCGAAGCGTTTCGGGAACGCCTGCAGGCCGATGTCCTCAAGCGTGGTCGCACTGCCTGAGTGGCTGTGCCGCTTGCCGATGCACTTCGAGAACACTGTTCCGGGTTGCCTGATGGTCTGGCAGCCCAGGAGCTTATTATGTTGCTTACACAGGAGATACAACCATCAGACGCAACAGCTTCCGTGATCGTCGCCCAGTAAAGGCTCCGATTAATGAAAATATCCGTGCAAAAGAGGTCCGCCTCATTGGGGCCGACGGAGAACAGGTCGGTGTAGTTGATATACGTGATGCGTTAGGCATGGCCGAGGAAGCGGGGCTGGATCTGGTTGAGATCAATGCGACCAGTGAGCCGCCGGTCTGTAAGATCCTGGATTATGGTAAGCACCAGTACGAATCGAAAAAACAGAAGGCTGCGGCCAAGAAAAAGCAGACTTTGATCCAGGTGAAAGAAATCAAGTTTCGCCCGGGTACCGAAGAAGGGGATTATCAGGTAAAACTGCGCAACCTGATACGTTTCCTTACTGAGGGCAACAAGGCGAAGGTCTCCCTTCGTTTTCGTGGTCGTGAGATGGCTCACCAGGAGCTGGGCATGGAACTGATGAAACGGGTTGAAAAAGACCTGGAAGAAATCGGAACCGTTGAACAGCATCCGAAAATGGAAGGCCGTCAACTGATCATGGTGATTGCCCCTAAAAAGAAGAAGTAATTAAAAAAACGGCGTTTGGGTTTGGTGTTCGTTGAAGGTATCGGGTCTGGCCGTTTTTTTTAGTGCTTCGTGCCGGTTGATGGCTTCGGCTTTTGGCGGCAGTATTTTTAATTGTCCCGACGCTGGTTTCGCAGATCAGTGGTCGCGAATGCGGAGTGTTTTTCATGCCAAAGATGAAAACCAACAGTGGAGCCGCGAAGCGTTTCAAGAAAACCGCTTCCGGTTACAAGCGTAAAGGTGCCTTCAAGAGTCACATCCTGACCAAGATGACCACCAAGCGTAAGCGTCAGCTGCGTGGTACCTCACTGGTATCTCCGGCCGATCAGGGTCTCGTTAAGCGTATGCTGCGCGACTAATCGCTTTTTTGATCATTTTACAGGAGAGATAATTCATGGCACGTGTTAAGCGTGGCGTCATTGCGCGCCGTCGTCACAAGAAAGTTCTGAAGCAGGCTAAAGGTTATTACGGTGCACGTTCACGTGTATTCCGCGTAGCCAAGCAGGCAGTTACCAAAGCGGGTCAGTATGCTTACCGCGACCGTCGTCAGCGTAAGCGTCAGTTCCGCGCTCTGTGGATTGCCCGTATCAATGCCGGTGCTCGCATGAATGGCCTGTCTTACAGCCGTTTCATCGCAGGTATGAAGAAAGCGGCTATCGAAATTGACCGTAAGGTTCTGGCTGATCTGGCCGTTCACGACAAGGTGATTTTTGGCCAGCTGGTGGAAAAGGCGAAAGCTGCTCTGGCTTAAGTTTTTATACCGGTTTGTATGAGGGAGACCTGCTTTTGCGGGTCTCCTTTTTTTTGTTTGTTATTCGTTCAGACTCATTTCCTGTTAGCAGAGAATGAGGCCAGCATTTTTTCCCGAATTTTGCTAAAGTTACCTCTGGTTTTAAGGTCGCTGATAAAAAGGACCTGGCTCCACCGTCGGATATGGATTCCGAAGTCATCTTTGGTAAGGACGCAAACAACGAAAAAGAAGCAAAGTATGTCAGCATTTAATCAAGAAACCGTGTTAACCGTGAAGCATTGGAATGATACTTTGTTCAGCTTCACCACCACCCGTGACTCATCGCTCAAATTTCATAATGGCCATTTTGTCATGCTGGGCCTTGAAGTGGATGGGAAGCCGTTGATGCGGGCATACAGTATCGCCAGTGCCAACTATGAAGAGCATCTGGAGTTCCTTAGCATCAAGGTGCCTGATGGGCCTCTGACTTCCAGGCTTCAGCATTTAAAGCAGGGGGATTCCGTGCTGGTCAGTCGCAAGCCGGTGGGTACCCTGGTGGTGGGTGATTTGAAGCCTGCCCAGAATCTGTTCCTGTTTGCCACCGGTACAGGTCTTGCGCCGTTTATGAGCATTATCAAAGATCCTGAAACCTATGAGCGGTTTGAGAAGGTCATACTTGTTCATGGCGTTCGTTACGTCAGTGAACTGGCTTATCACGACTACCTGCTGGATGAATTGCCTCACCATGAATACCTGGGAGAAGAGATTCGTCAGAAGCTGGTCTACTACCCAACGGTTACCCGCGAGCTTTTCAGAAATACCGGTCGACTGACAGATCTGATTACCAGTGGTCGGTTATGCAATGACCTGGACCTGCCACCACTGAACCCACAAACCGATAAAGCCATGATCTGTGGCAGTCAGGCCATGCTCAATGATACCTGTGATATTCTGGACAGCCTCGGCTTTACTGCATCGGCTCATACCGGAGATGTGGCTGATTATGTGATTGAAAGGGCTTTCGTTGACAAATAATTATCTGATAGTACTTTTGTCCGGTTAAAAATCCGGTTGAGTCTGAAAGTGCCTGTCCTTAATGGTTAAAATAGTGGTTATCCAGGCGGCTATTTTAAAAACCAAAGGGTAGGCATAAATCACACTGCCGCAATTCCCATCAGCTGTTTCCTGCCAATAAATTTCACATTACTTAAGTAGCTAACCATATGGAATCATATATTTCTGACTCCTTGTGCCGGCACTCTGCTTCGTTACAACTCCGGTCACATAGCTACGGCTATGCTCTCTCCGTTGTGCCTCGCATAGTACCAGCCCAGGTAGCCAGAAATATTCGATTCCATATGGCCAGCTACTTACAACAAGCTGTTATATCTATAGAGCTTAATTACAGAACTACACTAAGAGGGTCTAACTCGAACAAAGAACTGTAATATGGATTCCCAAATTTCACCTGAATGCACTTACGCTGCCTCGGGTTCACATGAACCCCTGCTACCCGAACAACAGTCTGCTGATCAAGCGACCACTGTATTCAATCCGAAGCGAGCATTGAAACGCAGTAATGAGGAATGTTGTGTAAGAAAAACAAGCAGTCTGATCAATCTAAAAGAGATAAAAGATTCTCTTCATGCAAGACTTTGCCAGCGTTCAACCAGTAACCAGATGGTATGTGGGTTACGAATACCGTCATCACGACCTCAGCAGAAAGATATATCCCCCCTTCCTGTAGAGATATCTATTGAACAAGTAACGCTTAATGATCAGCCTGCGACAACAGGAAAATCCCGAATAATCAAAGACGAAAAATCAGAGCCTGAAAAGGATCTGGAAATCGGCCGTCTGGAAATAATAAATAGCCTTCAGGCAATCATAAAAGGAGAAGGAGTTTGGGAAAAAATCACACATTCATTGATCAGGTGCTGCGCTGACCTGGAACAAGGGGAAGAAGATGAAGAGTGGCTTGATTACATGTGTTTAAAAATTCAGGTAATTGATGAAAATCCCAAAAAATACTGGAACTATTACCCCAGAGCATTACGCTCCATCATCCAGGAGATAATCTACACAACGCTAAAGACAATTCATCGCTATATAGGATCAATGCCAGACGTAAATCCTGAGCATCTGGATAATCTGAATAATGGGATACAGCAGATGTTAAAGAAATATTACCAAAGGTTTGGTGAAGAATGGTTCTGTCAGATTTTAAATCCTGGCACTTACATGAAAAGAACCATGACTCATCCTTCGCAATACAGTGTCATACCCTGGTATCACTATGAGGTTATTCCCAAAACCCTAACCAGGCTACTCGCTCCAACCTCAGCAACGTTAGCATACCTTCCTGTTTTATGGGCACTGAAAAACGAGGAAAAGGCGATAGAAGTAGCCCTTGGCTTTGATGCACAAGCCATACAGGAAATGGCCGGGAGAAAAGAACAACAACGGCTTCTTAAGTTGTTCACTCATCGTCCGCTGGGTGCACTCCTCTCGTCAGTCAACTCTATGGAAGGATTTACAAACTTTGGTAACACCTGCTTTGCCGCCGTTTCGATCTGGCAAATTCTGGTTTCACGCTATATTTATTTACTTGCAGCTTCCTTGCATCCAGAGGCGGCTGAGGGTGCCCCCGATACTGCGCTGAATCACAATGAAGGGTATATATCCCCAGGCCCGGGAAAAAAAGCAATTCCACTGAAAAAACTCACTCCTGAAGTATGCCTGACATTAATCAAAAACGCGTCAGACATAAAAGTAAAAAAACTACTTTTAACGGATGCGCTCAGAAAATGTCTGATCACTATGGAAAACCAGCATTTAAAAAAACAGTACTCGAAAATGCAAAAAACCTATGAGCTGTTGTTAACGTTATGCTCCGCTTGTGCTTCTGATAATATTTTCATGGGCTTTGAAAATTTCCATGAAAATTATGTAGATTATATAACTACCCGACTCCTGCTGCAGGCAGAAAACAAAAAAAACACAGAGAGTTTGTTCTCTCAAGAATTTGATCAGGATAATGAACTACCGGTTTTACCCCTGAGCAAATTACCACCCCAGGATTCAGCCGAGTTTTTAGCACCACTATTAAAATTGGTTATCCCCGCAGAGCAGCTGAAAAAATGTGCATTCAGGGTTTTAACCGAACGGCAGATTATGAGGGACTCCGATATATTAATGATCACTGATGACCCACGGACAACTCCCGTGAACACCTCCGGAGTCTCTCAGATAGAAGATATAGTTCAACCTGACACGTTGATTTATTCCGTCTCGGTTTCTCCTGAGCAGGCTGAAAGAGATGATTTATCCATTCAAATGCTTCTGGATGATGCGCTTTCCCTGAAAGGTATACCTGACAATGAGCACCAGAAAATAACCATAAATTGTAATAATTTCAGACATGCAATCAATAACCTCCCGGACACTCTGTCCAGGGCAAAAGAGACGGGCACAGGAGACCTCCTATGGGATGTTCTTCAAGAGCGGCAGGTACTATTGGTGGAAGATGTTCCGGAGGTGATCACTGTTCAGCTAAAGATGCTCTCCGATCCATGTGACCGGGCAAAATTTGCGGAAAAATTAGCCCATGATGTCACTCAGGATTTTCAGTTAACCTGCAGAAAAGCCAGTCCTGACGCCTCTCTTCCGCCAGAAGACGTTATCCAAAGGTACAGAATTGTAGCCAAAGTGTTTTATGTTGAGGACAGAGATGTAAGAACACGTCACTACCGGTGTTTGATAAATGGCAGGGACCGGTTACCAGAGAATGATGAACAACCGGTGATTGATCAAGTTGTTATGGATGATCAAAGGGTATTCATCGCACCGCAAAATCAGGAAGACTTATATCAGCTCGGTATTCTCTGTATGTTTACCGCTGAAAAAACCGATGTGACTGCTATGGAAGAACCGGGATAACAACAAAGTCCCCTGTTGATAACCACTAATCCGCCATGGACGTTTATACCAGCTGCGCAACTGGTACGTATAGCCCTATAATAATCTCGCAGAGCTGGATGATAAACGTAAAGAGTGAAAGGTTTTTAAAACCAAGGTGCCGAAGTTGTACGAGCTTTCTGACAGGTCAAAAAAACACATAATCTAATTTTCAACTATTCTTGAGCGTCATTAAGAACAATGATTAAGCCTTTTAATCAGGCTGAGTTCCGGGTGATGAATGGACTGGAAATAAATGGAACTTTATTGCTTATTTCACTGTTCTTAATGTAGACGACAGTATCAATCCGGAATAGCTTGTCAACAATATTAAAATCTAACTGCCTTTATTGAGGATGTAGATTATGTCAGTTTCATATCTTTCGGTATGTCAAGCCCTGAAACACCATTGTACAGTTTGTCTGGATTCTGTTGATCCTTTCAATTTTCCTGGCGAAAAAGAACTCACTAACTCATTTCTGGAAAAATATGTGTTTGTCCTGGATAAATGCAAACACCTGATGCATTTGGATTGTTTTCGGAAATGGCAAGACCACTGCCGGGATCTGTCTGAACGAGACCCCAGCCTTCCGTTAGTAACTTGTTGTCCTACCTGTAAAACGGAAGTTAAGAAGGAGCCGGAGAATAAGAGGGTCCTTAGTAGCTTCGCTTTTGACTGCTGTGAAAAAGCCGAAACCCGGGACCCAAAACCCTCGTTACTGGAAACACCTGTGAAAATTACCCCCCAGATTTTGGATACCGTGAGGCCTTTTATGGACGAAGCGGTAAGTACCAACAACTTTCCCGCAATGTGGCAACTGAAAAGCCGATACAATATCACACTAAGTGCAGCGCAATTAAAAGAGGTTTTGTGGCAATCGCTACCACAATCTTTCCATGTGTATGTAACACCCTTTGTCAATAATAAAATTCGAATGGCTCTGGATTTAATGACCCATGATGAGGCCTCAAAATGGGTTGTTTGTGATTTTCTGAAGGAAGTGTTTGAGAAAGATGGTCAGTTGGAGACGACGGTCAAAATATTGTTAGACTCAAAAATGCTTAGTGAAAGCGCACTGAAAGCGACACTGAACTACTTTATTTCAAGAGGCAAGTTCCATGATGCAAGAATCATGAAAGAGCAATATGGAGTCTCCATTAATAGTCCGAAATTGAAGCAAGAACTGACTAAAGCTTATAAGTCGGGAGCAGGTAGGTGTGTGCTGGAACGCATCTTGAGCCTATATGATAAAGATGACAAGCCTTGCATAGTAACCCTGCGTGATATTTTAAAAATCGCTGCGATGCAGCCGGAGGATTACTCTCCGGAGCTTCTTGGTCAGAATCGTAGCAAATTTTTTGACAAATATATGGAGTTTATCAATACACTGCTGAGTCACGGTGTTGAGGAACAAACTGCCGTTGATGCCGCAATGTCAAAAGCCGTCAGTACTCTTCGTTCCCAAGGTTTAAAATGGGCTGGCGAATTGAAGACCAAATATGGGGCAAAGATGGATCCTGCAAAGCTCAGAGTGGCGATGGATAAGGCGGTAGATAAAGAAAATCTTTTCCTGCTTGAACTGATAGCCCCTTTGTTCACCAATGGTAAAGACGCCGATGAGGCGAATATCATGTCTCTGGAAAAGCTGGCAAGCAAACCCAATCAGTATTTTGGTGGATATCGTGATGCAAAAGAAACCTTGACAGAACAACTGGAAAGAATCGGTAATTGGAGTCAGCACGCTGTCAATACACTCATTAAAAAAGCTGTAGAGGGCAGTGATTTTTTCTGGGCTGATGAGCTGCACAGAAAATATAATGCACATATTGATCCTGAGGTATTTAAAAATCATATTCTGAAAGAGGCCAATTTTGTAAAAAAACATGGACACAAAAGACCTGATAGTCTTGCCAAGTTGTTCTCCCCCTTACCATTTATCAAACCTGACAATCCCGGTTTGCTCAATGCCATTCAAGAGGTTGTTGGCCAAATATGTGGGATGGAGTATTTTCCTTTGCAGCAATTTATTGTCAGTAATCTGATGGATTTAAAAGATAAGATTCACTCTTCCTAGATTAAAGTTTGATAGGTAATAGTTTGAAAATGACAGGAGTCATAAACGGTTCCTGTCATAAGAATGTCCCATGTAATCGAAAATTAATATTTATTTTGAGGGAAGTACCATCTCTACAGCCTCCCGGTCTTGTGAACACTTTTTGATGATTTCCAGAATCACCAAGCATCCAGAAACGCTGTTCAACAGACCATAAACCGGTCTTATACAGCTAACAAATATCTTCTTATGCATTGATTTTCCATAACTTTGCCGTTCTTATCTGTACCAGGAGAGGGAACCGGCCATGACAGAAAACAGGATTACCATGCGTAAGCTTCTAGAAATACTCCGGATGCCGTTTGGCAGCCAACTCAGCTTCCGACAAATTCCCGCAGTGAAGTGGCTATAGTTTTGCGGACACACAGACTCGGGTAATATCAAAGCCCCTTAATAAGATGTGTCCAGATGTCAGAAAAGAAAGTCAAAACCTATAAGGCAGAGTTCAAGGAATCAGCTGTAAAACTGGCGGTAGAATTTGATCAGCCAGTAACTGATACCGCCAGAGATCTTGGTGTTAACGGCAACACTGGTGACGGACTCGCTGGAAATGGTGCTGTGGGAGCGTAGAGCGCTGACAGGTCTGTTGGTTCATAGCGACCCGGGGGAGCCAGTACGTCTCAGATCGTTATCAACAGCTTCTCAGCGACCATGGTTTTATATGCAGCATGAGCCGCAAAGGGAATTGTTGGGATAATGCAGTGGCTGAGAGCTTTTTCCATACTCTGAAGACAGAACTCATTCATCATGAGGACTTCCGGACGCGGGAAGAAGCGCATCAGGAAATTTTTGAGTATATCGAAGTGTTTTATAACCGTCAGAGAAAGCACTCGACTAATGGCGCACCGTTCGTGTATGAACAAAAACTTGCCAAGGCAGCGTAAAAAAGTGTCCGGAAAAGTCTTGCTATATGAGTCGTGAATAATATCATACGACGGTCGTTACCTATAATAGGTGTAAATCGATACATTAATATAACAATGTCGAAGAACTGGATAAAAATAAAGAGCGAAAGGTTTTAAAACTGATTGAGTAATGTCGTACAAGCTTTCTGACAGGCCAAAAAAAAACACATAATCTAATTTTCAACTATTCTTGAGCGTCATTAAGAACAATGATTAAGTATTTTAATCAGGCTGAGTTCCGGGTGATGAATGGACTGGATATAAATGGAACTTTATTGCTTACTTCACTGTTCTTAATGTAGACGACAGTATCAATCCGGAATAGCTTGTCAACAACATTAAAATCTAACTGCTTGTATTGAGGATGTAGATTATGTCAGTTTCATATCACTCGATATGTCAAGCCGATAAACACAATTGTACAGTTTGTCTGAGCACTGTTATACCTTACAGTTTGCCTGTTGAACCAAAAAATATTCACTCCTGGCAAGACAAAGATGTGTTTATCTTAGCTAAATGCAAACACCTGATGCATATGGATTGTTTTCAGAATTGGCAAGAGCACTGCCAGGATCTGTCAAAACGAGACCCGAGCCTTCCGTTAGTAACTAGTTGTCCTACCTGCAAAACGGAAGTTAGGAAGGAGCCGGAGAACAGGATGGTCTATAGTCTTCTTTGTTTGGAGCACTGTGATAAAGCCGAAACTCAGGATCCAAAACCTTCGTTTCTGGAAACACCTGTGCAAATACCCCCCCAGAGTTTGGATGCCGTGAGGCCTTCTATGGACAAGGCGTTAAGTGCAAACAACTTTTCCGCAATGTGGCAACTGAAAAGCCGATACGGGATCACACTCAGTGCCGCTCAATTAAAAGAGCTTTTGTGGCAATCACTACCACCATCTTTCCATTGGTATGTAGCACCCTCTGCCCATAATAAAATTCGAATGGCGCTGGATTTAATGACCCATGATGATGCCTCTAAATGGGTTGTCTGTGATTTTCTGAAGGAAGTACTGAAAAGAGGCCAGCCGGAGACGGTGGTCAAGCTGCTGGTAGACTCACAAATGCTTAGTGAAAACGCACTGAAAGAGACATTTAATTACTTTATTTCAAAAGGCAGGTTTGATGATGCAAAAGACATTAAAGAGCAATATGATGTCTCTATTAATAGTGTGAAATTGAAGGAAGAACTGGTTAAAGCTTATGAATCAGGAAAAGGTACCTGGGATCTGAAACACATCTTGAGCCTGTACGACAAAGATAACATGCCTTGCATAGTGACCCTGCGTGACATTTTAAAAACCGTTGCGATGCAGCCACAGGATGACTCCCCGGAGCTTCTTGGTCAGAATTATAGCAATTTTTTTGACAATTATATGGGGTTTATCAACACGCTGC
Source organism: Thalassotalea sp. G20_0 (assembly GCF_017744175.1). NCBI lineage: Bacteria > Pseudomonadati > Pseudomonadota > Gammaproteobacteria > Alteromonadales > Colwelliaceae > Thalassotalea > Thalassotalea sp. G20_0. The sequence goes on from NZ_JAGHQV010000013.1 coordinate 117,923, forward strand.
TGAGCCATGGTGTCAGGGAACAAATGGCTGTTGATGTCGCGATGACAAAAGCCGTCAGTACTCTTTCTCACAAAGGCTTGAAATGGGCTTACGAATTGAAGACCAGCTACCAGGCAAAGATGGATCCTGCGAAGCTCAGAGTGGCGATGGATAAGGCAGTAGATCTGAACAAACTTTTCCTGCTTGAACTGATAACTCCTCTGTTCGCCAATGGTAAAGACGCCGAGGCGGCGATTATCGGGTCTCTGGAAAGGCTGGCAAGCAAACCCGATCAGTATTTTGGTGATTATCGTGATGCAAAACAAACCTTGAAAAAACAACTGGAAAAGTTCGATTGTTGGAGTCTGAAGGCTGTCAATACACTCATTAAAAGAGCTGTTGAGAACAATGATTTTTACTGGGCTGATGAGCTGAACAGAAAATATAATGCCTATCTGGACCCTGAGACACTTAAAAATCATATTCTGAAAGAGGCCGAATATGTAAAAAGAAGAGGATACACCCAACCTGATTATCTTGCCGATTTGATCGCCCCCTTAAAATTAATCGAGCGTGATAATCCCGGTTTGCCCAATGTCATTCAAGCGGCTGTTGACCAAATATGTACAATGGAGAGTTTTCCCTTGCAGCAACGTGTCGTCAATGAGCTGATAAAATTCTCGGACAATCTCCCGGGTTAAATTTTGATATGTAATGGTTTAACAATGGCAGGAATCATGAGCTGTTCCTGCCATACTTAAGTCCCATGTAATAGAAAACTAATATTTATTTTGAGGAAAATACCACCCTTACCTTTTAGACTTGTGAATACATTGTCCGATAACGTTTTACTGAGAAGCTGAGTGTTTTCATAACTCAGCAGCAGGAGCGCATTGTTCAACTTCAGGGATAAAGCTTCTGGAAAACGAAATCACTCGTTCGAAAAAGCTGAATCCAAAGCCGGAGAAAAAGCCCAACCATCATACTAAACGACAAAATACCAAACTGGATAGTCCACCTGTTACTGAATATTTCGTGATCACTCCGGATTCAATTCCCGAGATTGGCTCAGGAAATCGCGAGTGCTGAAAAGTGGTCGTCTAGTGGATCAAATTCGGCTTTTTGAATGCATTCTTGTCAACAGCATAGAAAACTGGCTTCAAAAACTGAGGGTGTAAATTATGTCAGTTTCATATCTCTCGATATGCCATGCTAGAAAACACGAGTGTTCAGTTTGTCTGAACTCCATTACTGATTACCTGTATCCTGATGAGGTATCCAGCCACTCCTGGCGAAATAAATATGTATTTATCTTATCGGGATGTAAGCACCTGATGCACAGGGAATGTTCTGATAACTGGGATAGACACTGCCGGGATCTGTCTGATCGGGACCTGAGCCTGCCGTTTGTTCCTACCTGTCCTGCCTGTAAAACGGAAATATCTGAGGGTAATCTGGCGAAAAACAGGCTGGATTGTGATTTTCCTCTGGATAGTGAAAAAGCCGAAACCAAGGACCCAAAACCATCGTTCCTGGAAACACCTGTGAATACTGCCCCTCTGACCCTGGATGCCGTGAGGGTGCTTATGGACGAGGCGGTAAGAAGAAATAACTTTCCTGCAATGTGGCAACTGAAAAGCCGATATGGAATCACACTCAGTGCCGCTCAATTTAAGGACGTTTTATGGCAGACACTGCCACAATCTTTCCATGAGTATGTAATACCCTCTGCTGAAAATAAAATTCGGATGGCGCTGGATTTAATGACCCATGATGATGCCTCTGAAAGACTTGTTTCTGATTTTTTGCAGGAAGTATTGAAGACAAAAGGCTATCCGGAGGATGTGGTCAACCGACTGGCTGAATCAAAAATACTCAGTGAAAACGCGCAGAAAGAGGCTTTTGACTTCTTTGTTTCAACAGGCAGGTTCGATTATGCACAAGCCATGAAAGAGCAATATGGCATCTCTCTTAATGGTGCGCAATTGAAGGAACAACTGTTTAAAACTTATGAGGCCAAAAAAAACTATCAGTTGCAACGTATCTTGAGTTTATACGATAAAGATAACAAGTCTTGCACAGTGATCCTGCGTGAAGTTTTAAAAACCGTTGCGATGCAACCGCAGGATTACTCTCCGAAGCTTTTTGATCGGAGCTATGGCAATTTTTTTGACAACTATATGATATTTATCAACACACTGCTGAGTCACGGTGTCAGGGATCAAACTGCCGTCAATGCCGCAATGACGAAAGCCGTCAGTACCCTGGGTTCTCACGGTTTAGAGTGGGCAGGCCAGTTGAAGACCAATTACCAGGCAACGATAGATTCCGAAAAGCTCGAAGTGGCGATGGATAGGGCAGTAGATGAACGCCAGTTTTTTCTGCTTGAACTGATCTTCCCTTTGTTTGCCTGTGATGACACCGACACGGCGAATAGCAGGCTTCTGGAAAAGCTGGCAAGCAAGCTTGATCCGCGTTTTTACTACATTTATCGTATGGCCAAAAACGCCTGTCAACAACGGCTGGCAAGCAGTGGTTGTACGAGCCAGAAGGCTATCGATACACTCATAAATAAAGCGATTGAGAACAAAGATATTCCCTGGGCAAGTGAGCTGAACAGCAAATACAATGCTTATCTGGACACAAAGATGTTTAACCATCATATTTTGGATCAGGTCGGTGATTTAAAAAGATGTAAACACACCGATCCTTGCTTTCTTGATGATTTGATCACCTCCTTACGCTTTGTCAAAACCGACAATCCCGATTTGCCCGGTACCATTGAAAGGATGGTTGAACGCATACGCAAGATGGAGAAATTTCCCTTGCAGCAACATGTTGTCGATAAGCTGAGGAGCTTTGCAGAAGACATTCAAACTCCATTGATGGTAAACAATTAAAACACGGTTTTTGTCACTGCTTCCGAGGCACGTTTGGTTTACTATTGAAGGGATCAAGAACTATTCCTGCCATAATAGGTTGTCGTGTAAGTAGAGAGGTACTGGCGGATGGATAACATCAAAAATACATCATTGCTCAGTATTCTGTGTGAGCCCGGAGAGCTCACTCTGGCCATTGATAATCCTGCTGATGGCTCGGTGGTGGGCTATATCCCTTTGCAGTCTGAAACAGAGATTGACGAATGTATCAGAAAGTCCCGCCTGGCTCAGAAACTCTGGCAAAAACGACCCGCAAAAGAGCGCTCACATTTTTTGTACCGATGGTATGAACTGGTGATGGAAAATCAGGCTGACCTTGCCCGGTTGATGACCCTTGAGCAGGGTAAACCCCTGGCTGAATCGATGGCTGAGGTGGCCTATGGTGCCTCTTTTATCCAGTGGTTTGCAGAAGAAGGAAAGCGGGCATACGGCACGACTATTCCCGCACATACGGAAGACAGGCGACTGATGACCATCAAGCAGCCTGTCGGTGTGGCTGCGGCCATCACCCCATGGAACTTTCCCATTGCCATGATTACCCGTAAGGCGGCACCTGCACTGGCTGCCGGTTGCAGCTTTATTGTCAAGCCTGCCAATCAGACGCCACTCTGTGCCTATGCGGTTGTAGAACTGGCCAGACAGGCGGGTATGCCAGAAGATCTATTGCAGGTTGTTGTGCATCATTCACCGGAGAAGGTCGGTGATATCTTTACCCGTCATCCGATGATCAGAAAGTTATCATTTACCGGTTCTACCCGGATCGGGCGACAGCTGATCGCCCAGTCGGCTGAAACCATTAAAAATACCTCGATGGAGCTGGGCGGAAATGCCCCGTTTATCGTCTTTGACGATGCGGATATTGATCAGGCCGTACAGGGCGCTATTGCATCAAAGTTCCGTAATGCCGGTCAAACCTGTGTCTGTGCCAACCGGTTTTATGTGCACGACGCTGTTTATGATCAATTCGTCAGCCGGTTTATTGAGGCTGTAAAAAATATCAAGGTTGGCAATGGGCTGGAAGAGGGTGTCCAGATTGGACCGGTTATTGACGCACTGGCAAAAGAACGCATTCTCCAGAAAATCAATCTGGCTGTCGGGCAGGGCGCAACCATCGCTACGGGAGGGGAATCCCTGGATGGATGTTTTGTTGAGCCTACGGTTCTGACCGATGTTCAGCATTCCATGAGCTTTCTCCGGGAAGAGCTGTTTGGCCCTGTTGCCCCAATAGTGCGATTCAGCAATGATGAACAGCTGATACACCAGGCCAATGATACGGTTTATGGCCTGGCAGCCTATTTTTACAGTCGGGACATTACTCGTATCTGGCAGGTGGCCGAGGCTCTGGAATATGGCATGGTGGGAATTAATGAAGGCATTATTTCCACAGAGCTGGCACCTTTTGGGGGAGTTAAACAGTCTGGGTTTGGTCGGGAAGGTGGACAGGAAGGTCTGGAAGAGTACCTGGAAACCAAGTACCTCTGTTTTGGGGGGATTAATTAATATCCGGGTCAAGACAACGTTCTATGTGGGCTCATTAGCATGGAATAAATTATCCAAAAAGCCTGTTTCCAGTCGTAACGTCAAGCCAGAGAGAGTGGATCTTCAGATAAATCCAAGTCCGGCCAGGCAGGACCAAATCCAGACAAAACCGACTGACGATCATTCATCTGGATTCTTTGTTCTGGTTTGCCATACTGACAGGTTGGCAATATCACACATAATCTTTAACCTTGGAGTTGGTCAGGTTTTACTTTGCCCTAATAAGCTAATCACTGTTCCATGGCCATAAACAGCTTTTTCAATATTGGCACCCCTGGAAATCAGCTTCTCGATAAACGAAAAGTATGTTGAATCGGTTTTTGGTAACATGGCAATATGGCATAAAGCGGTCATGCCCAGTGAGTCCTGAGCATTAACGTCGAGTTGAGGACAATTTAATAAAGATTCAATGACTGGTTTGTAGGGGTTGCAATAATCAACGGATTCATTCTCATCAAGATATTTGCTGTAGCAATCAATGGCTATTTGAAGGGGTGTTTTTTTTTCCAGACCCAGCGCATTGACATCTTGCTTTTTTATTAAAAATTCGATAATCCATTGACTTCTTTGTTTGATGGCATAAATCAGTGGCGTTTCTCCACTAATACGCAGTTCGTTGATATTGAAGTCTGTACGATTCGTCAATGCTTCCAGTAGTGCTAGTTCATTGTATTTGATAAGTGTCTTTAACAGGTTTTCTTTCAGGCTAATGCTTTGGAGTGTTTCTAACTTTAATTGTATTTTTTTGCGAAGCTGGCATCGCTCTGCAACTCTTGGGATTTCATGTTTGCTTTCATTTAGCTTGGAAATTAATGTAATTAACCGGTAAACAGACATACCAAAAACCTCATTTTTTAGAAGTGAGAGTTTCGCTGTATTATTTAAGCTCCACACTTCATATATCACCATGGCAAGTCGTGGTCCTTTGCTTAAGATGCATGAGTAGAGTTCACAATGTCTGATACTTTTGTCGGGGTGAAAATATTTTGATAATATGTTCAATATATGGATTGAATTGTGAACATCCAAGTCATGATCCATCTTTAATAAGCCGGTTAACAGAAATCTGAATGCTATTTTTTCATTATGAGTTATATCACTTTTATCGTTGTGCTTGGCAATAATGGATTCCATGAATTTCCCGATATCTGATAATGTTTTGAAGGGGCCTGTATCCCAGAGGGCCATTTGTATATCTATTGAATAAATTTTGTTAATGTTTTTACAGAACTCCAAGGCATGGCTATTTAGTTTCTCAAGAAAGTAATCGGTTTGAGCCAGAATTGGCAATACATGGATCAGTTCAATATTCCTTAGATTAATGGGAATGCTGAGACTATTTTCACTGAAGCGGGCAGGGCTCTGATGGTAAATTTTCAGCATTTCATGTTTTAAATTAGGTGGCAGTAAGTTTCCGGTGCTTTCCTGAAAAACAACATTATGATCAGTGGCAAACAGGTAATTGGTAATACGATTACTTTGCGGGATATTCATGACTGCTTTCTTACCGTGGAGTCTGTGTTTATGGAACTGAAAAAGGACGTTAAATGTTCAAAAACGGAGTTCCACCATTTCATTGCTCACTGCAGCGGGCAGGGCGATGGATTATCCACTGCCCTACTTTCAGCAAGGAGTTTTGCACAAGCGGTGTAGCCGTAACTGGTAGCCAGGGTGAGAGCCGTCGAACCTGCGTTAGTTTGCTCATTGATCTGTATACCTGAAGCAGCCAGTAACATCTTGACGATCTCTGTGTTGCCATTGTTGGCAGCCTGATGCAGAGCAGTCCAGCCTTTGTTTGTCTTCTCATTGACATCGATGCCGTCAGCATCCAGTAACAACTTGACAATTTCTGTGTCACCTCGATAGACAGCTAAGTGAAGAGCCGTGTCGCCGGAAGTATTCCCAACGTCGACCAGGATTCCGGAAATGTCCAGTAATGCCTTGACGGTCTCTGTGTGGCCACAGCAGGCAGCGATGCGAAGAGCTGTATAGTCATGGTAATCAGTGGCATTGACATCCACTCCCCTGGTTTCAATCAGCTTTTTAAGGCCTTTGGTATAGCCCTTGGCAGCGGCGCTATGCAGTGGTTTTATGTCTGTCTCATTGGTGGTATGGAGGTAACTGAAGATGATCCTGCCAATGAAATTTTTCATAGGATTGTCAATGTTATTAGTGCTCCATACGGTATGAAGATCCGCTCCTTTATTCACCAGAATGTACCGTATCTCAATATTTTCCGTCAGGACAGCAATATACAAGGCTCCGTAAAGATCTTTCGCGCCCTTGCTAATCAATAGTTCAAGGCACTGTGTTTTCCTCCATCTGGAGGCTTCGCGCAAAGCACCGTCAAGGTCGTTTGCTCCCATGTTGATCAGGGGTTCAAGGCACTGCGTTTGACCCTGCCGGGCGGCTTCATTCAAGGCGTTATCAAGGGCTCGTTGGCTGGGTTGGGTGCTGTTCAGGTATTCAAGGAGTTCGGCATTGCCCTCCCGGACAGCGGTGTGCAGTACGTTATCGATATTCACTCCAGCCCCGGTCAGCAGCATTTGCAAGTCAATGGTGTGGCGCTGCCGGGTGGTGGTATTTTGCAGAGGAGTCTCACCATCGTGACCAGCGGCATTAGCATCAGCATGGCAGTCGACCAAGGCCTTGACGCAATCTGTATGGCCGTAATTGATAGCGACAGCTGTCGGGTGTTCAGGATGACCGGTGAGTGCCGAACGGTAAGTCCGGTTTGCCAATGTCTCATCTTTGGCCAGCAGTATTTTCAGCGTTTCCAGATTCCCGGTACGACAGGCATTAAGCATCGGGGATTCACAATAGGGCGATTCGTCGCCAGGGACTCTGCTACCATCCAGAGGAACCAATGGCAGCGCCGGTTGCATGCATTGACTGTATTGGCGTTCATCAAGCTTTTTTATCTTCTGCTGATCACTCTCCAGCCATCGGGTGATGCATTCCAGGTGGAAAACGTGAGACGCCGGGCAAGGGGCTTTGACCAGTAAATGCCCGCCATGTTGTCCTCTGATATGCCTGTCGTCGCCTATACAGTTAGAGCAATTAAAGGAAAAATCTGTGGTGTTGCCGCTGACGCTGTGCATGGCTGAAGCTTACTGTACGATAAGGGTTGTGGTTAGGACAAACATCGATAGAGAAAATTCCTTAAAACAGTATTTTGAACGAGGAGTTTTTAATTAAGCTGTTTTAGCCGTTTAATTAATAATCCCGAATTTTATCGCTCATAGTAGATGGCAGAACGGTGGATTAATTGCCCCATTATCAACAAGAAGTTCCTTACTGGCGGTGTGACCAAACCTTGTAGCCAGGCTCAGAGCCGTATCGCCATTTTTATCCATCTCATTGACCCGGATGCCGACAGCGGCCAGTAACGCTTCAACGGACTCTGGACAGCCGTATCTGGCAGCGAGGTGGAGAGCCGTCCAGCCATTGGTATTTGTTTCATTGACGTGGATACCCGGAGCCTGCAGTAACGCTTTGACGGACTCTGGATGATTGTATCTGGCAGCGAGGTGGAGAGCCGTCCAGCCATCGTGATCTTTCTCATTAACCTTGATACCGTCAGCTGCCAGTAACGCCTTGACGGTCTCTGTGTGGCCATTCCAGGCCGCCATGTGGAGAGCCGTCCAGCCATCGTGATCTTTCTGATTAACCTTGATATCGTAAGCAGCCAGTAACGCCTTGACAGTCTCAGTGTGGCCTCGGCGGGCCGCTAAATGGAGAACCGTCCAGCCATCTTTATTCCTGGCATTGGTATTGATGTCGTTAGCGGCCAGCAAGACGTTGACGATCTCTGTGTTGCCATTGCGGGCAGCCAGGTGGAGAGCCGTATAGCCGAGGCTATCAGTGCTATTTATAGCCACTCCCCCGGTTTCAAGCAGCTTTTCTACGCATCCGCAATGCCCGTTGGCAGCGGTGATGTGCAGCGGCGTTTGACCTTCCGCATCGGTGTCGTTGATGTGTGTCGGATCGTTCAGGAGATTGAAAAATTCCCAGGAACCTTCTCTGGCAGCAGTGTGCAGTACGGTAGTAATATTTGCTCCTTGTTGGGTCAGAACAACCTGGCCCGCGACGTTTTCCGTCAGAACAGCAATGTAAAGTGCACCGTTAAGGTCGTTCGCTCCCTCTGTGATCAGAATATCAAGGCACTGTGTATGCCCTCGCTCGGCGGCAGCGTAAAGGGCACCGTTAAGGTCGTTCGCTCCCGCTGTGATCAGGATTAAAAGGCACAGCGCTTGCCCCCGTTCGGCGGCATCGCGCAGGGCGGTATTAAGGGCAGGTTGGCCGGGTTTGGTGCTGATCAGGTATCGAAGGAGTCGAACATTGTCCTCCCGGACAGCGGTGCGAAGTACGTTATTGATATTCGCCCCGGCCCTGATCAACATGTCGACGACCTCGGAGCGGCCCTTCCGGATGGCGATACGCAGGGGCGTCTCACCATTGTGACCAGCGGCATTGACATCGGCACCGGCCCTGATCAACATGTCGACGACCTCGGAGCGGCCCTTCCGGATGGCGATACACAGGGGCGTCTCAGCATTGTGACCAGCGGCATTGACATCGGCACCGCAGTCGATCAGAGCCCGGGCACAATGATAATGGCCGTAATTGATGGCGACAACTAACAGGTGTTCAGAATGACCGGTGAGCACCGAACGGTAAGTCCGGTTTGCCAGGGTCTCGTCTTCGCGCAGTAACATCTTCAGTGTTGCCAGCTCTCCGGTACGGCAGACATTAAACATCACGGACTCACAATAAGCTGATTCGTTGTCAATGACGTTGCTCCTGTCCAGAAGAAGTAATGGCAGTGCCGGTTGCATGCATTGACTGCATTGGCGTTGATCAAGTCTTTTTATCTTCTGCTGATTACTTTCAAGCCATTCGGTGATGCACTTCAGGTGGAAAACGTGGGATGCCGGGCAAGAGGTTTTGACCAGTGAATTCCCACCAGTTTGGCCTCCGATATGGCCGTCGTAGAAACAAATAGGACAATTAAATGCGAAACCTGCCGCGTTCATTGCTTTGCCTGCTTTATGACTCAATTGTGGGTAGGACAAAAATCAGCAGAGAAAATTCCATAAAACAAAACTTGGAACAAGACGATTGTTGTTCAAATCCCTAAGTCAGGCACAAGCCTAACCGTTTTGCACCGGGCAAAGAAGGTTGTTCACCAGAATTCAATGGATGGCAATCACAAACATTTGGCAGCAATTAAAAGCCCTGATTCATAAAGGCAGCCAGTGGAATAGACAGCCCAACGCGGTAATTGCTCCTATCCAAAAGTGAGTGAAATTGCGCCCCGGTTTTGTTCAATGCTTCGGTTGGTTAGTAACAGGAATACTGTTGGATCTTTTGCTTATAGGCTCTTCTGATCCAAGGATTATAATTTTAAGATCCTTATAATGTTTATCGTTATAACCGTTTTGGCAGAGCGTATTAATGGCTGCGCCAACAAGACATCCAGCACCACTATAAGCGACTACAGAATGCCCCAGGAAACAACCCGCAGCACAGCCCAGTAAACATCCCGTGTCGCTGTAATCAGTATTTCTTATCGACCAGGGTTTACTGCATTCTGTTTGTGTGGGATTTGTCGTCTGCATATTACTTATCCCAATACTCTTGCGAACCGTAAAAATAGATGAAACATTCACTAAATCCATTTTGCAGGTCTTCAGATTCATTGAGGTTAGTACAGAGTTTGCTCTGCGCCAGCTTGCTATCTATTTCTATCCAAACCTGCAAAGCAAAGGTCGCTCTGCTCTTAATGCGTAGGCTATGGATGGAAATACAGGCTCCTGGCAGCATTCTCAGGTTAGCCAGATTCCCGGTACGGCAGGCATTGAAAATCAGGGTTTCACAATTAAGGTGATTCGTCATCAAGGGCCAAGAAGAAGATTGCCGGGAACAGAGTGTTTCTGGTTACCGTGTAATGAAGGCACTTCAGTGATGAAAAGTCCGGGGATGTAATCTGCACCTAAGCCGGAGCCACGACCTTGCTTTTCCCAAGTGGAATATTTTCTTTCCGATCTGGAATTAAGGAAAGTTGCTATTATCTCTTTTCAGTATTTTAGATACCGCCTGATAAGCGTTCTTATCAGGCGGTATAGACTCCTGTCTCGGAAATATTTCCTAACTCAACAGGTTTATTTGCCAATTGGTCAGGTTTGTTTCCCTACTTAATTGGCTATCGGACAGTTGACTGATCAAGCCGCAAGGTTAGCCGCAACAAATTCCCAGTTCACCAGGGCCCAGAAGCCTTTCAGGTAGTCTGGGCGCACGTTACGGTAGTCGATGTAGTAAGCGTGCTCCCACAGGTCGCAGGTCAGCAGAGGCTTCTGGTCGCCAGTGATTGGTGTGCCGGCGTTGCTGGTGTTGACGATTTCCAGGGAACCGTCGGTGTTTTTTACCAGCCAGGTCCAGGAGGAACCAAAGTTGTTAACGGCCATGTCAGAGAATTTGGCAACAAACTCATCATAAGAGCCAAAGGCTTTGTCGATAGCTGCTGCCAGTTCACCGGAAGGCTTGTCGCCACCATTGGGGCTCAGGCAGTTCCAGTAGAAGGTGTGGTTCCATACCTGGGCAGCGTTGTTGAAGATGCCGCCTTCAGATGTCTTGATGATCTCTTCCAGGCTCTTGTTTTCCAGCTCGGTGCCTTCAACCAGACCGTTCAGTTTGACAACGTAAGTGTGGTGATGTTTGCCGTAATGGTAATCCAGAGTTTCCCTGGAGATATGTGGTTCAAGGGCATTGCGCTCGTAGGGCAGCTCAGGCAGTTGAAAAGCCATTTGTGTTCTCCCGCTGTGGTTGGAATAGTATCGTTCAGAGACCTGATTTTTCGCAAAGCGATAGTAGCACCGTGGCTACTACGAATCCATGTGGAATGTATCTTGAGGTTTGCCGCAGAAATTTCAAGTCCAACGTACTCCTTTACGTTGAATAAAAAGGTTGGGGGCAGGATTTCTTTCTTCTACAATAGTCCCTCATTTTTTCTGAACAGCCAGGAGCCGGGAACACCGTTTCGTCCGAGTCTAAAAAATACACAAATTGATCGGTGTTTTTGATGGAAAGCAGTGAGTATGCAAGAGGATAACAAGATTTATCAGTCAAACCAGGACTTATCCATAACCGCTGACCAGCGTCCTTCCAGGCAGCGTTCTGCAGGCTCCAGGCCAAAAAGTTTCAGTAAATCCGCAGCCACCGGTAAAAGCAGCGGTGCGGGCTATCTGGTCTCGGGTGTTCTGTTTGTGCTTCTGGCCGGTGTTACTGCTGGCGGTTACTGGCAGGTGACTGAGCTGCAGAAGGCCCTGAAGGAGACCCGGCAGGAGCTTCAGGCAACCCGGGATCAACTGGGCCTGGTAACCGGGCAGGTTTCTCAAACCGGTGAGTCCATTAACCAGAGTGACTCCATCTTCCGCTCAGAACTTAAAGAAGTGAACTCGGAAATTCGTAAGCTCTGGGATGTTGCTAACAAAAGAAACCGTCAGTGGATTAATGAGAATAAAGATAAGATTGACCAGGGGGCGAAGAAAGTAGACCTTGCTGTCAAACAGTTTGATGCAGCTAAAAAGTCCTCTGAGCAGGCGGTCTCAAAGCTGAATGAGCTGGACCAGGTCATTAAGGCAGTGACCGCTGAGCAGCTGGTTGCCAATTCGGATATGGTTAGCCGTGTTGAAGCACTGAAAGCTGAAATTGATGGTTTGATGAGCACTTTATCTGCACAACAGAGTGTCGAGCAGCAAATAAAAGCCTCTGCGCAAACCCAGGATGAACTCAGTAAAAAGCTGGGCGCTTTCCAGAGCCAGGTCTCCCTGCGGCTGCAACAGCTGGAAAACACCCTGCGGGATCTTGGGAATCCGAAAGAGAAGGGGCTGACAATTCAGTAGTGGTTAGCTACTTAAAGCTCTGAAAAGAAAAAGGCGGTGAGCATGGACTATTTTGGTTTATTTATCAGGCTGCCAACCACCGCAGGACTGCATGGATGCAGGTACCAGGAGGCTGACCGAGAATAGCGCCCGTAGCGAGGATGGCAGAAAATTGAGGATAAAAATTCGGTTTTGTGAGGTGAATAGCGGGGCTATTTGCCGAACAAAAGCGGATTTTCAGACCAATTTGCTGCCGCCGCAGTAGGGCAGACTATTCTCGGTCAGCCTCCTGGCCCGGATATTTTCAGACTAGTCAAAAAAATGTACTGAATAAATTTTTAAAAGGTTGTTGTTTGATAATTTAAAAAAAAATGTTCAATCTGTCTCGTTTTGTTGATAACTGTTCTGAGTTTTCGTTTAAAGACTAAATAAGCCCTTCTATTCTGCTAGCCTGAAATTAAATAAGTGTAATCATGGATTAATCAGACTCCAGCAACCGGATCTGATGATGTTTTTTCAACTGATTGCCTGCTGATAGTTAAGGACAACAAACAGTCAGGACAGGTTATGAGTAATGTCAATGGGCCAAGAGGAACCAGCTTTTCAACACCGCCAGAATTCCTCCGGGATGATCATCAGGAAACTGCCAAGGAAAAAGAAAAAGGCGATATAAGCTCTAAACCCCATAGATATGTCCAGTCTGTCAGGGGAAGAAGATTACATGAGGTTCCAGGAAAACCATTTAGTGCCAGAAGTATTCGCACGGTTCCTGTTCTTGATATAAAAATCAGGGGATTGCTAAAGTCTGATCATTTTCGGGATGTGGAAAAAGCATTAAACAGTGGTGGTGATATAAAGGCTGACGGTCGAAATCTACAGTCAGATCTGGATGAAGTTGAGAACATATTAATAGATATTCAAACCAAGTCAGCAAAAAAAGAAGTAGATCTGGATGCTGATTTCTCAGCAAAGCTAAAAAACCACCTGAATGATCTTAAAAGAATTGATTTGAGCAGCCCCAAAGAGCTTGCACAAATCATTGTTTCATCAATGGATGATATCCGGGATTGGCATTTTAACGCAGGCTACGACAAAACGTTAATTACAGGCAAACAACTGATTGATTCCGAAGGAAAGCTTAGAGATATACTCAGCAATTACAGTGTTGGAAATCCGGGAGTAACAAAGCAAGAAGTTATTGCTCCAGTCAGGGATAAGGTATCAGGTGATGAGTCGCACCCTGTGACTCCTGCTTCAGCGGATGACCAGACAACATCAGCCGGGCGCAGAGGTACCGCCTTGATCAGGCCGGATGGTGAGAAAACACCGACCGTAATCAGTGACGATACCTTGATCTCGACAAATGGGCATGATATGCCTGCGGTGACCTCTAAGGCCACAGATGAAGATGGTAAATCAGGTTATAAGTCTGACGTTACTTCTTCTGTATCTCCAGTTGACAAAAAAACTGAAAAGAGCCCGGTGTCGCGGGGAGTGTCCAATGCAGGCACTCAGGCCTTACCGGTTCCTGATGGCTCACCCGGGTCGATGTCTGAAGGGACTGGAAACAGTCTGGTTTGGGGTGAAGCTAAGGAATCAGGCGGTGGTTCTGACGCTATTTCTCCTAAAGCTCCAGTTGATAAAAGAACTGAAACCAGTCCAACGTCCTCAGCGCGGCGGGGGTCCACTACAGGCACTCAAACCATACCGGTTTCTGATTCACCCGGGCCGATGCCTGAAGAGACTGGAAAAAGTCCGGATGTGAATGAAACCGGGAAACCAGATAATAGTTCTAGTGTTACTTCACTTTTACCCTTAGCTGACCAAGGAGCTAAAGCCAGTCCAGCGTCCATAGCGCGACGTTCGTCCACTACAGGCACTCAAACCTTACCGGTTCCTGAGTCAGACGGGCCGATGCCTGAAGAGACTGGAAAAAGTCCGGCTGTGAATGAAACCGGGAAATCAGATGATAGTTCTGACGTTGATTCTCTATCGTCTCCAGATGACCTGGGAGCTGAAACCAGTTTAACGTCATCAGCGCGGCGGGCCTCCTCTGCTGGCACTCAGACGGATCCTGATAACTCGATGCCTGAAGAGACTGGAAACAGTACGGTTGTAGATGAAGCTAAAGAATCAGGTGATGGTTCTGACGCTACTTATCCCTCATCTTTAGTTGATCAAGGAACTGAAACCAGTCCAGAAACACTCGGGGCGTCCAGTACAGGCAGTCAGACCACATCGGTTCCTGAGTCCCTCAAGCCGATGCCTAAAGGGACTGGAACAAGTCCGGTTGGGGATGAAGCCAAGGAATCAGGTGAGAGTTCTGACATTGCTTCTCTTTCATCCTCAGTTGACCAGGGAACTGGAACCAGCTCAACATCCATAGCGCGGCGTGCGTCCACTACAGGCACTAAAACCTTACCGGTTCCTGAGTCAGACGGGCCGATGCCTGAAGAGACTGGAAAAAGTCCGGCTGTGAATGAAACCGGGAAATCAGATGATAGTTCTGACGTTGATTCTCTATCGTCTCCAGATGACCT
>NZ_JAGHQV010000140.1:0-2847 GCF_017744175.1 Thalassotalea sp. G20_0
AGTATTTTGATATTCATTAAAATCTACTGCTGAAAATTTTACTCACCCTACAGTAACACAGGTTAAGTCACCTGAATGTAAGTAATTTCTCGCCAAGTGCTGCCATGCTTGGCTGTACGGCTAACGCCTAAATCAGGTGCGCCGTAGGCGTCACCTGGATTTTTTTGTTAGGCTCCTGCCCCGTTTATCACCATTCTGCCTTGTTGGTGATGCCTTCTTATATTGATATTTTTTGGCACTTACAAGAACTCTTGATTTATCACTGTAATAGCTTTCCTTTGCTTTTGAAGTAAACATTTCAGTTTCTGGCATATCTAGTGAGTAAAGTTCTCTTTCTCTCAGCTCTTCATCAGTAAGGTAGTTAAGGAACTCTTCTACCCTTTCTAGACGAACATTAACTCTATCGAATCTCTCACCATGAGAAAACATTCTATATTCTTTTCTTGCAGCTTCGGTGAGATAATTGCTTAACTTCTGACTAAAAATGCCACAGTCTGTGCATATTAAATCAAGATACGTGAAGAAATATGCCAAATCTTGGATCATATAGAGACCGTAGTTGGTTATTTTAACTTGGTCTACTTCACTAGAAAATTGATCTAGTCGATTATTTGCCTCGATAAAGCCATGCTTTAATAAAGTATTCATATTTTCTTCAAAGTCATCCTTCATGTTGAAGGTTTCTGAGAAATACGCCTTTAGACCAACAGTGTCGTAATATGATGGGCTTCTGATATCTACACCCTTTGAAATTTTTCTTAAAATTCTTAGTGAGGTGAAATGTGATGAATGTCGCTTAGAACGTAGTTGAAATATATTTGGAATTGCGCTCAGTGTTTCATCATAGAAATACCTATCAGGAGTCATTACTGGCTTCAGAACTTGGTGTATTTGGAAGTTCCAGGTACCAGCACTTATCATTTCATCCACATTTGTATAGCCTGATAATATAAAGCTCCTAAACAAGTCCAAAGCAAGGCGTATATCTCCATGTGCACACGCTGTTAGAAATTTGTTAAGTGGAGAGTTATCTCTATTAAACTCTCTTTTCAATATATTTAAATATATCTTTGCATCTTTAACAAAACTTTCATCTAAATCATTTGAAAAATCATCACGATTAGATTCATTTTCTAATAAATTTACTGTGTAAGTTAACCTTTTTTGAAATACAACTGATGGCTTAGGCGCACTTATATGAAAGCCAGAGTTTTGGAAAGCATCGAGTAGGCCATGTATCTTTGAGTTGTGAAATCTTTCTTCACGCATAGAAATCAAAGTGACACAACTTAGTTCATTTGATATCTCTTGGGCAGATGTAAAACAAAAATCTTGCATTTCTGAAGAAAATTGATCGGTATTGTCAACAACAACTATTACACCTTTATTTCTTTCATTCCAATATTCAACAAGTCTTTTAGCGCAGTAAATCTTATCTGATGCCCACTCTGTAACAAGGCGGTTGAGCTCAATATTGTAAGCCTCTGACTTTTTCTGTAAGCCAGACAAGTTTTGTTTTATTGCTATTTCAAACTTATCTTTAAATATTGTTTCGGTAATGACATTTCTTTCTTGCTGTAATAGGTTGCCATCATCAAGTTGCTCTACAAGCGATGACCATATTTTGTTTCTTATGACATCTTTTTCTTCTGGAACTTTAAGAAGGTCAACAATTGATATTACCGAATGTTCTCTTAACCAGCGAGGAGGGTTGTGATGTAGAAGCCTTTTAATAAAGGTGGATTTTCCAGAACCCTTACCACCAAATAGAATTAATACTTCCCCTTTTCTATTTTTTTTCAGGTTTTTTGTTAGCTTACCTCCAAGCCTTCCACCCTTTCCTGTATCTTCTAATTGCTGTACACCAAAATCTTCAAAATAAGGTGTTAATGAATCCTGTATTACACTATGCATTCCATCTGATGTGCTTTGATACTCTCTTTGAGAAACATAACACTTGTCCATGAAATCTGTGTCATCGTCACCTATCACTCCGAAGTAGTGTTGTACTATAGGTCTTAACTTACCAGCTAATCGATTGGCATTTACTTTATGCTCATATGTAAGAATTTTTTCTTTTGGATAAAATATACCTCGATCTTTTGGTAAGGAAGTCGTCAGAAGATTTGGTAATGAAGAATTTTCTGTTATGGCAATAAATGAAAGAGAGTTTACTGCTTTCGTATATTCAGCTAAGAAAAACTCTAGCTTTCTTATAACAAAAGCTTGTAGGTTTTCCCAACGCTTTCCTTTTTCAAAGGTTTTAAAGAAAATCCACTCATGACCATTAGTTATGCATGCATATTCACAACCAGTATCAAAGCAATACTGACGAACCTGAGCCATTGTTTCTTTAATATTATTATCGCTTATAAGCTTTTTAATCGGTATATAACAAGAAGTCTCTTTACTGTTATGTGGTATAGGTAATTCAAAATAAATCCCTTCTTTTTTTGCCTCAATAAATAGCAAATCCTCCTCGTTGGCTTTTTTTAAAATATAGTCTGCAAAACCAGGGTTAATATATTCTTCTACACTGACTCGATTTCTTGGCCATGATAAAAAGTCATGAATCACAAAATCAATGATTTTGTGTCTTGTTTCAGCTTCATTAAGGTCTCTATCCTTCAATATAGAAATGAGGGATTCCATTTGAGAAAAATTATCTGTCATATCTTTTTTAATAAGTTAATTGATTTGTGTTGATCTGAGATTGTATATAGTGCCTGTCAGAAAACCCATGAATAATCCGACTCAACAGGCACTGACAAAATTTTTTTGAAAACAAAACAGGCCGCTCATGCCAGTCGCCTCCTTTTTTGATCAAAACTTAATCATTTCCCCGTT
>NZ_JAGHQV010000141.1:0-2719 GCF_017744175.1 Thalassotalea sp. G20_0
GGAAGTAGCCAACCTGGTGTGGGCCGTGGCGAAACTGGTGGACAACGGGCTGGTGGGGCTGGAGAAGACAGCGAAACTCAAAGAGGCCTTCGCTGCACT
Organism: Thalassotalea sp. G20_0; assembly: GCF_017744175.1. Taxonomy (NCBI): domain Bacteria; kingdom Pseudomonadati; phylum Pseudomonadota; class Gammaproteobacteria; order Alteromonadales; family Colwelliaceae; genus Thalassotalea; species Thalassotalea sp. G20_0. Next base: position 100 of record NZ_JAGHQV010000141.1, read on the forward strand.
TTTGCCCCATGTAAAAACCAGAACCGAACCAAAAGGCTACTTCAAGCCACAGGAAGTGGTCAACCTGCTGTGGGCCGTGGCGAAACTGGTGGACCACGGGCTGGAGCTTGGGAAAACACCGCGGCTCAAAGAAACCGTTGCTGCGCTGTTGGCCCGGGTGAAAACCAAAGCCGAATCAAAAGAAGAGAGAGACCAGTTCAATACACAGGAAGTCACCAATCTGCTATGGGCCGTGGCGAAACTGTTGGACAACGGGCTGGAACTGGAAAAGATGGCAACGCTCAAAGAGACCGTGGTCGCGCTGTTGTCCCATGTGAAAACCAAAGCCGAATCAAAAGCAGGGAAATATCACTTCAACACTCAAGGCACTGCCAACCTGCTGTGGGCCATGGCAAAAATGGTGGACAATGAGCTGGAGAAAACACCGAAGCTCAACGAGGCGGTAGCCGCGCTGTTGCCCCTTGTAAAAACCAAAGCTGAATCAAAAGAAGAGAAAGACCACTTCAAGCCACAGGATGTCGCTAACCTGCTGTGGGCCGTAGCGAAACTGTTGGACAATGGGCTGGAGAAGACAGCGAAGCTCAAAGAGACTGTGGCCGCGCTGCTGCCCCATCTGAAAACCATAGCCGAATCACAACAAGAGAAAGACCGCTTTATTCCTCAGCATATCGCCAATCTGCTGTGGGCTGTGGCGAAACTGGTCGAAAACGGGCTGGAGCTGGAGAAGGCACCAAAGCTCAAAGAGGCCGTCGACACGTTGTTGCCCTATGTGAAAACGATGGCCGAATCAAAAGAAGAGAGAGACCACTTCAAGCCACAGGAAGTCGCCAATCTTCTGTGGGCCATGGCAAAACTGGTGGATAATGGTCTGGAGCTGGAGAAGACACCGAAGCTTAAAGAGGCCGTGGCCGTGCTGTTGCTCCAGGTGAAAACCAGAGTCGAATCAAAAGAAGAGAAAGGCCACTTTATTCCTCAGCATATTGCCAACATGGTGTGGGCCGTGGCGAAACTGGTGGACAACGGGCTGGAACTGGACAAGATGGCAAAGCTCAAAGAGACTGTGGTCGTGCTGTTGTCCCATGTGCAAACCAAAGCCGAATCAAAAGAAGAGAAAGACCACTTTATTCCTCAGCAGATCACCAACCTGTTGTGGGCCGTGGCAAAACTGGGTGATGCCATTGAGCTGAAACTGGTTAAATCTACGTTCGCTTCTCTTGTCGGCAGACTCTGTGAAAACCCTCAGCTCTCTCAGCAAAATATATCGATCTCTCTCTGGGGAGTCATGGTGTTCTGTGCCAGGTCTTATCTGTACTTTGGTGACGATAATAAAAACGCCCTTGAAAAGTACATAGATGAACTGTTTTCTCGTCTGGAAAGTCCATCCCCATGCACAGAGTTTTCATGCGTCACTGCCATGGCCGCAAGTTGGCTTGGGAGAGCGTGTCCGGTGGCCCCCCATTACCAGACAATCACTTCACAATCTCAATCCACCTTACGCGATCAACTCCAGTCAAGCTTTCCGTCTTTGCAGATTGAAGAAGAAAAGAGTCTGAACTCGCTACCTCCGGTTGACCTGTTACTGCCAGATTACAACATGGTGATCGACGTTCAGGGACCTTCTCATTACGTGTGTGGTGATTTCAAAACCAGGAATGGTTCGACTTTATTGAAAGTCGCCCTGCTGAAAAAATTAGGATTTGAGGTCATTGAAATTCCGGTGAACAAGCTTTGGAAGCAGGATTCAATGACAAGAGTTATTGAGCAAATAAAGACAAAGTTGGCCGTCTCGCCAGAGGCCCATGGCTCTGTGTCACTTAGCAGCGGCGACTGGGTGGTAGATGATGCATATTTTACTGCTGATGAAGGAGCGCAATTTTCGGATGACTGTTATTTTACCGCTGAAGAATATTTAGAAGAGCAAATAAATAAACCCAAAAAGAGAAAAAGGAAGAGAAAAAAGCCAGTAAAAACTAATGCCTGTTGATGCCGCAGAGTAGTCTACATTTCATATTTCCCATGAATTAATGAAATATAATTATGGACAAAGGTGGTGCTGGTATAAGTTGGACATGCACAACATCAGGTAATGATTATAATCAATCGGATGACCATACCGGTGTTTCAGGGAGTGGGCGATACAGGTATGGCACAGTGAGGCGGACGAATACTCCATTCCCCTATATCCCGGAGCGTCATGAATTTTATCCTGCTTCTGACGCCTGCTCTGGTAACAATCCACCGAGACATTCAATAAAACCTGTTCAGGATTTTAATGCTCTTATCACACAAGAAAGAATGGATTACCTGATGAGGATATCTACTCATTATGGTGATCGCTATAACGGGAAAAAACACAGTCAATTTGCCTGCTCAATCAAACAATACACATCAAGGTCAAAAAGACCATTAAATCACAGTGAACAACAGCAACTGATACCATTGTTGAACGATTTTAAAGCGACGTCCGGGTGGCCATGGCGAAGCCTGACGACAACGCTTCATTCATTTACTTCAGCGGGTGTTTTTACCCCTCATAAATACATGAATGAGGGAAGTAAGGAAACTCAGGCAGCTTTATTGTCAACTTTACTTGATGCAGTAATACTTAAGGGCAACCAAA
>NZ_JAGHQV010000142.1:0-2710 GCF_017744175.1 Thalassotalea sp. G20_0
TGGTGTTTTCAACCGTTCCGTAAACCACCCCCCCCCCGATCCCTGCATCTGCAAAACCATCCCGGGTTGTGACATGGCTGTTCACCGCCGTGGTGTAGGCAACCGTTCCTCCCTTGTCAACCGCACCCCCCCCGATGCCGGCGTGTAAACCCACACCCGAGGTTGTGACATGGCTGTTCACCGCCGTGGTGTGGTCAACCGTTCCTTTAACCAGCCCCCCCCCGATGCCGGCGTGCGCACCATCCTCAATGCTGGGCCCAAAAATCAGAATCCAACCCGAGGTTGTGACATGGCTGTTCACCGCCGTGGTGTGGTCAACCGTTCCTTTAACCAGCCCCCCCCCGATGCCGGCTTTTGCACCTACACCCAAGGTTTTGACCGTGCTGTTCACCGCCATGGTGTTGGCAACCGTTCCTAAAACGTCCCCCCCCCCGATGCCGGCGTTTGCATGCTTACCCGAGGTGACAATATGAACATTCTCCGCCCGGATATTACTGACTGCGCCATTATCATCAACAACACAGGCTGCTAAACCGGTCGTCTTCGGGGAATTTTTTATATTGGCACCAGTAAAGTAAAGGTCACTGATGCTGCCTTTCAGAGTGTCAACTAAACAGTCAGACAGGCCGCTGATGGTATGGCACTGACCATAGTACTCCCCGGTGAATGCACCGCCAATAGGTTTATGGTCTTTAGTGACAACAATATCTGCTGTCTGTTGATAGGTACCGTCCAGTGGATAGTCGGGATCTTTACCAATCTTGCCCAGGGTTTCTGCATCATTAATCTTTATGGGTTTTGAACCATCGGCAATGGGTTTCGAATTCGCATACTGAAAAGAGCCGGCCAGCGTGCCAAGGGCAAGTAGTCCTTTGGTTCCCTGACTCCCTTGATAGCGGGCCGTGGATGTCTGTTGAAGGGGTACGTCTTTCGAGCCAGTTTCTTTTTCCTGAGCCTCTTCCCGGATTTCTTTTGATATCTGTGGTAATTCCGGTTTTGCATCCGGCCCGGGCAAACCGCTCCCGGACCAGGCATTGGCCATATCTTTCACCACGAAAAGGATGGAACTCGACGGCAGGATAGTTGCTGTGGCCAGTCGCACAAGATCTTCCACTGCTTTGCGGGAATTGAAACCGAGGCAAGGATCTTCCGTTGGAATCAATGATTTCGCAAATGCTTTAGAAACAGCAACGCCATGGCCGAGCCAGGAATGTTCGTTGCCATTCCCTGAACATTGGAAAGCGCTGTCGCAAATTGGTTGCTGAATGATGGGTTGCTGAGTGGGTTGCTGAATCATAAACAGGACTCTTGATGTTGGAATGTATAACAGTAAATCAGAGAGTGCACAAAAAATTACCGGGCACTCTCTTATTCGAAAATGCAGTGTCGTAAAAGTTCCCGGTTTATTTTTTTTATTAAATGGTACGTGTTGAAGCCGTCGTGTTATTTTTATAAATGAATGGTTGTATATATTTGAATGACTGTAAGGCCAATGGACATTAGCGAAAAACTTTTTAATCACTATCCAGAGTTTGCATAGAACACGCAGCCAATATCAGCATTTAAAAATGGCCGGGAAATGGCAGCCTGGCTTGGACTGGTACCCAAACAGCAGTCTACCGGTGGCGTACCCACCTTGCCGGGGATCAGTAAACGGGGCGATACCTACCTGCGAACCCTGCTGATACACGGTGGCAGAACCGTTGGCAGGGTGGCCGATAAACACGACGATCGACGTAATAACTGGATTAAAGAGCTTGATCAGCGCAGGGGCAAGAATATATCAGCAGTGGCTGTTGCCAATAAAAATGCTCGCATTGCCTGGGCTGTGTTAACCAGGAAAGAGCCGTACAAGGCAGCAGCATGAACATAGGCACTAAAATAGTAAACATTTGTCGTTAGACAAGAAAAGCAAAAGCGGTTAATCAGTGTAAGAAGCCTGCAACGAGTTGCGTGGATAAAGTTCAAATGATGGCATAAAAGGTAAGGCCTGCACTCGCTTGAACCTGACCAGGGCCAGGGCCCGTAGAGGCCGAAGACCTGGAGGTGGGAGTGAGCGGATTCCATCAGGGCCAGAGGCATTGAGACCTCACCCCAAAGGCAGGATTCTTTATTAATAGAGTGGAAGCATTGCTCTTTAGTCATGATGGAAAACTTATCCTTGCAAAGCGGGGCGGACCATATATGACCCCAAACCTTCCGAGATGCAGTTTAACCAGCAGATCAACCAGCTGAACCAGCGGCAGTTAGATCTGAAGCTGCTGTTGAAATATACGGATTTTGCCGAAATCAACTGGCAGCCCCTGGCCATCCAGATCAACAGCCTGGAACAGGAAAAGCAGCAGCTGGAAACCGGCTCCGACATTCTTCGCACCTTGCGCCAGCGCCTGGAACGTTGCGAAGCGGCGACGGGTGAAAAAGAGCAACAGGAGCGTAAACTGACCAGGGAGTCCGGTACCGCTGCAGAGAAGCTGAAACAGGATCACAAATTGCTGAAGTTTTCTGAACAACAGCTATCGGAGCTTTCGGAAACCGCCCGTGAATCCTGCTTCCCCACGCTTGCCGAAATGGAAAAGAAAGCCCTAACCGCTCCCTGGCCGCTATTGACTACAGCGACGGCACCTATATACGACTTGTGGCGGACAATCACCGGGACCCGGAGATCAACCAGTTCAAAATCGACCTGCGCAACTGCCTCGGCGATACGCTG
>NZ_JAGHQV010000143.1:0-2697 GCF_017744175.1 Thalassotalea sp. G20_0
ACGCAGCTGCATACCCACCCCTGGTTGTGACATGGCTGTTCACCGCCGTGGTTTTGTCAACCGTTCCGTAAACCTCCCCCCCCCCGATGCCGGCGCTTGCAAATTTACCACTGGTATCGACCGAGCTTTTCACCGCCGTGGTTCTGACAACCGTTCCTCTAACCAACCCCCCTCCGATGCCGGCGTCTGTATTCTTACCCCAGGTTTTGACATGGCTGTTCACCGCCGTGGTGTTGTCAACCATTCCTTTAACCGTCCCCCCCCCGATGCCGGGGTATGCAAATTCACCGTAGGTTTCGACCCTGCTGTTCTCCGCCGTGGTGTTGACAACCCTTCCGTCAATATACGCCCCCCCGATGCCAGCGTTTCCTTGCCGACTCCAGTTTTTGACACTGCTGTCCACCGCCATGGTGTTGGCAACCGTTCCTGTAACATACCCCCCCCCGATGCCGGCGTCTGAATACAAAGCCCGGACTGAGACATGGGTTTTCACCACCGTGGTGTCGTCAACCGTTCCGTGAACCACCCCCCCCCCGATGCCGACGTAAACACGAAAACCATTAGTGATGTCAATACGAACATCTTTCGCCCGGATATTACTGACTGTGCCAGTATAATCAACAACACAGGCTGCTAACCCAGTCGTCCTCTGGGAATTTATATTGGCACCAGTAAAGTGAAGGTTCCTGATGCTGCCTTTCAGAGTGTCAACAAAACAGTCAGACAGGCCGCTGATGGTATGGCACTGCCCATCGTACTCCCCAGAGAATGCACCGGGAATACGACGATGACCATTAGTGACAACAATATCTGCTGTCTGTTGATAGGTACCGTCCAGTGGATAGTCGCGATCTCGACCAATCTTGCCCAGGGTTTCTGCATCATTAATCTGTTTCGAATTGGCATACTGAAAAGAGCTGGCCAGCGTGCCAAGGGCAAGCAGTCCTTTGGTTCCCTGACTCCCTTGATAGCGGGCCGTGGATGTCTGTTGAAGGGGTACGTCTTTCGAGCCGGTTTCTTTTTCCTGAGCCTCTTCCCGGATTTCTTTTGATGTCTGTGGTAATTCCGGTTTTGCATCCGGCCCGGGCAAACCGCTCCCGGACCAGGCATTGGCCATATCTTTCACCATGAAAAGGATGGAACTCGACGGCAGGATAGTTGCTGTGGCCAGTCGCACAAGATCTTCCACTGCTTTGCGGGAATTGAAACCGAGGTGAGGATCTTCCGTTGGAATCAATGATTTCGCAAATGCTTTAGCAACAGCAACGCCATGGCCGAGCCAGGAATGTTCGTTGCCATTCCCTGAACATTGGGAAGCGCTGTCGCAAATTGGTTGCTGAATGATGGGTTGCTGAGTGGGTTGCTGAATCATAAACAGGGCTCTTGATGCTGTAATGCATAACAGTAAATTAGAGAGTGCACAAAAAGTTACCGGACACTCTCTTATTCGAAAATGCAGTGTCGTAAAAGTTCCCGGTTTATTTTTTTTATTTAATGGTACGTGTTGAAGCCGTCGTGTTATTTTTATAAATGAATGGTTGTATATATTTGAATGACTGTAAGACCAATGGACATTAGCGAAAAACTTTTTAATCACTATCCAGAGTTTGCATAGAACACGCAGCCAATATCAGCATTTAAAAATGGCCGGGAAATGGCAGCCTGGCTTGGACTGGTAATCAAACAGCAGTCTACCGGTGGCGTACCCACCTTGCCGGGGATCAGTAAACGGGCCTACCTGCGAACCCTGCTGATACACGGTGGCAGAACCGTTGGCAGGGTGGCCGATAAACACGACGATCGACGTAATAACTGGATTAAAGAGCTTGATCAGGGCCAGGGGCATTGAGACCTCACCCCAAAGGCCGGTCTCTTATTAAGAGAGTGGAAGCATTACTCTTTAATCATGATGGAAAACTTTTCCTTACAAAGCGGGGCGGACCATATATGACCCCAAACCTTCCGAGATGCAGTTTAACCAGCAGATTAACCAGCTGAACCAGCGGCAGCTGGATCTGAAGCTGCTGCTGAAATATACGGATTTTGCCGAAATCAACTGGCAGCCCCTGGCCATTCAGATCAACAGTCTGGAACAGGAAAAGCAGCAGCTGAAAACCCTGCAATGGGAAGACCTGCCCCGCCATGAGCAACGGTTTAAACAGATGCTCAATGAAGGCACCATCCACAACATGGCCATGTTCCAGAACTGGCTGGATCATCAGCAACAAACCATCCGGGATAAAATCGCCACCATTAACCGCTCCCTGGCGGCCATTGACTACAGCGAAGTCACCTATATACGACTTGTGGCGGACAACCACCGGGACCCGGAGATCAACCAGTTCAAAATCGACCTGCGCAACTGGTTCCTGTTCAATGCCTCGGAACGCTACCGGGAAGATGACTCGGAAAAAGAGTTTTATTCCGATGCCGGTGGCAAATCCGGTGGCCAAAAGGAGAAACAGCAGGAACAGGAGCGCCTGCTGCAGGAAACCATAAGCCAGCACAGGGCAGAAGCCATTAGCTAAATGATTACTCTCACCGAACTACAGAAAAAATCCCTGCGCCCCTGGAGTTCCGGGGCGTTTCTGAGAAGTGTTTTGCGGGGAAAATCCCTGTTCCCGCTGGAAATCACGTTTCGCAAACCGTCCGGTAAAGTGCTCAGCCAGGAGTTTGTCAAGGTTCGGGACTGGATAG
>NZ_JAGHQV010000144.1:0-2647 GCF_017744175.1 Thalassotalea sp. G20_0
TTTACCTATTCTGCATCTCATGTGGCTGTTGTGCTTCAGGATTCGTCGGGAATTGCTGTAACAACTGGTTTATCCTTATAGGAACTCTTCAAGCCAGTCATGGTTGTTGTTGACCCGTTCTGACCCGGTCGCAAATAAATCAAAATCCGGCGACAATAAATCAAAATCCGATTCCCAAATGTCAATGTCAATGTCAATTCCGTTCAGTCCAAGAGGGTCTTCTTTTCTGCATTCCAAAGCTGAATGCCAGGCGTTTTGTGTCTGTTTATCCACATCATAATGGTTGATCTTTTGGAGGACACTCATTAACTGCGGAAGTATCATTTCTTTCCGATAGGGTTCCAATAGTTCAAGTTCTCTATTCCCCAATATCAGAAAACGATCCAGCTCTTCCATTGCCGCTTCCAAGGTAAATTTCGGCCCTTGAATGCTCCTGGTGGAATCCTGATCCCAAGGGGATGTCGTGCTTGCAGGAGTTTGTTGCAGAGCGATTGCTGTTACTACGGGTGTTTTTGTTGCCTCAATCTGTACCAACTTTTCAGCCACTGCATTTTTAACGAGCTCAGGAACAACACCCTCATTATCATTTCGGATAACCGGGCTGAGCGCCTTACATAAACTGGTGGTTAGCTGATCGTTGCGGGCATAGTGTTCCAGAGATGACCACACCACTGGCTTTAATGGTTTGTTGTATTTGATGATATTGATGATCATAGAAGGTGACAGCAGAAATGCTACTTTTTCAGGCTTGGCTTTCCTGGTCTCGTTGGTTCTTGTTTTCATTTGGGCCAGTTTAGCCTCAAGCCTGATCGCATAGGGTTCCCGCTTGTCCTGAGGCTTTTCATACCATTGTTCTGTGAATTCGGTTGCCTTGAAAAATGCGGTCAACTGTTCAAGGGTCCAGTTATTTATAACAAAACCGGTGTCAGTGACGGTAAACTCTGGTTTTGGGAGTACAGTCGGTTCACCATCGGGTGGCATGACAGTAAGCTTTTGATTCCTGAATTGATACTCTGTTTGTTTAAGCTCGAACAGTATGGCCGTGATAAAGTGCCACAGGCGTTCCCGGCCCAACATGACGTGATCACCATCAACAACCACGCCTCTTTCATCATCAGTTGACACCCGGTTTGAAAAACAGAGATCCGGGATATTCCCGTGTTCCGGTAGATAATGGTTTATCAGGAGCATTCCTTCCAACAACCGTTGCTGAGTCGCTAACTCCGGAACGGTTTCAGGTTTAGCCTGGTAGTCAAGACAGGCATCCATGAATTGCTGCATTTTCTGTGGCCTGAGTACCCAGTGCAGTCGGTACCACTGTGAGATTGCAGGCACAGTTCTGAATAGCTCGTCCATTCTGTCAGCGTATTTTGCGCGGTTATCTTCGGACTGTCGCCAGAGAATCTCCAGCATCATACGTTTAGATAGCGTGAATACCCATCGTAGGCCAAGCTGTTGGCGCAGTGGCTGTAATGCATTCCATTGCGCCGGGGTTGGGGCTGGCTTCAGGTTTCTGCACAGTTCAAGGTATTCCTTCCTTTCAGGTTCAGGGAGCTGCGTTAGTGCAAATTTTGTTAAAGCCAGTGGTGCAGGAATGGATAATGCCTTAGTGAGTACTTCATTGCAGCGTGGATCTTCACGATGTTTTTCAATCCAGAACTGGATACCAGTTCCTCCATGGATAGCCAATATCGGCAGCAATGATCTCAGCGCAGCACGAACAGCCACTCTGTTATTTCGTGGACTTTTGTGGGCATTAAGATATTGTTGGAATTCGGCAATTGTCATGTTCCATTTTGCGGACGCAGAAGAGAAGTACAGAGCCAGTGCTTTCATTTGACTTGATTCTAAAAGTGCATCTTCTTCATCACTGCTGTCGCCTCCAATGTCCGTAGAATAACCTTGCTGTTTAAGACATTGGCGGAGTTTGTTCTCATTATCAGTCAGTTTTTCTTCTGAGGGTACTCCAAAGCCTGCAAATAAGCGGCAAGAAAGTTTCAGAAGACTCTTCTTGTCATGCGAGGGTAGCCATTGAATAAAGGCTTGCACTTTCGTCTTTTCCGGTAAGCCTTTGCTATTACACATGGAGGAAATATTGGTGACCAGTGCCCGGTCGAGCGGTTTGCCCTTGACGTCCTCGTCTTTGCCCTCCTGCCAGTCCCCTTTCAAGCAGGGCAGGGTCAGGAAGGCCTTCACGTCCTTATCTTTCGGTAAGCCTTTGCCATTACACATGGAGGAAATATTGGTGACCAGTGCCCGGTCGAGCGGTTTGCCCTTGACGTCCTCGTCCTTACCCTCCTGCCAGTCCTCTTTCAAGCAGGGCAGGGTCAGGAAGGCCTTCACGTCCTTATCTTTCGGTAAGCCTTTGCCATTACACATGGAGGAAATATTGGTGACCAGTGCCCGGTCGAGCGGCTTGCCCTTAACGTCCTCGTCTTTGCCCTCCTGCCAGCCCTCTTTCAAGCAGGGCAGCGTCAGGAAGGCCTTCACGTCCTTATCTTTCGGTAAGCCTTTGCGATGACACATGGAGGAAATATTGGTGACCAGTGCCCGGTCGAGCGGTTTGCCCTTAACGTCCTCGTCTTTGCCCTCCTGCCAGCCCTCTTTCAAGCAGGGCAGGGTCAGGAAGGCCTTCACGTCCTGATCT
>NZ_JAGHQV010000145.1:0-2619 GCF_017744175.1 Thalassotalea sp. G20_0
GGCCGTGGCCGTGCTGTTGCCCCATGTGAACGCACAGAAAGACCAATTTATTCCTCAGGCTATCGCCAACCTGCTGTGGGCCATGGCGAAACTGGTGGACAACGGGCAGGAGCGGACACCAGAGTTCGAAGAGGCCATGGCCGCGCTGTTGACCCACGTGAATACACAGAAAGCTAACTTTAAACCACAGGAAATCACCAACCTGCTATGGGCCATGGCGAAACTGGTGGACAGCGGGCAGGAGCAGACAACAGAGCTCAAAGAGGCCGTAGCCGCGCTGTTGCCCCACCTGAACGCACAGAAAGATCAATTTAATGCCCAGGATATCACCAACCTGCTATGGGCCATGGCGAAACTGGCGAACGAAGGGCAGGAGCAGACACCAGAGCTCAAAGAGGCCGTGGCCTCGCTGTTTCCCCATGTGAACGCACAGAAAGGCCAGTTTATTCCTCAGCATATCGCCAACCTGCTGTGGGCCATGGCGAAACTGGTGGATAACGGGCAAGAGCAGACACCAAGGCTCAAAGAGGCCGTGGCCGCGCTGTTGCTCCTCGTGAACATACAGAAAAACCAATTTAAGGCCCAGGGAACCGCCAACCTGTTGTGGGCCATGGCGAAACTGGTGGACAACGGGCTGAAGCGAACACCAGGGCTCAACGAAGCCTTGGCCGCGCTGTTGCCCCACGTGAAAGCACTGAAAGACCAATTTATTCCTCAGCATATCGCCAACCTGCTGTGGGCTATGGCGAAACTGGCGGACAAAGGGCAAAAGCAGACACCAAGGTTCAAAGAGGCCGTGGCCGCCCTGCTACCCTGCGTGAACGCACAGAAAGCTAACTTTAAACCACAGGAAATCTCCAACCTGCTGTGGGCCATGGCGAAACTCGTGGACAACGGGCAGGAGCTGACACCGCTGCTCAAAGAGGCCGTGGCCGCGCTGTTGCCACTCGTCAACACAGCGAAAGCTAACTTTAACCCACAAGAAATCGCCAACCTGCTGTGGGCCATGGCGAAACTCGTGGACAACGGGCAGGAGCTGACACCAGGTCTCAAAGAGGCTGTGGCCGCACTGTTGTCTCACGTGAACGCACAGAAAGACCAATTTATGCCTCAGCATATCGCCAACCTGCTGTGGGCCATGGTAAAACTGATGGACAACGGTCAGGAGCGAACACCAGAGCTCAAAGAGGCCGTGGCCGTGCTATTGCCCCTCGTGAACGCACAGAAAGCTCACTTTAAACCACAGGAAATCGCCAACCTGCTGTGGGCCATGGCGAAACTGGGCGAGCTTGTAGAGCTGAATGTGGTTACCTCCACGTCCGAATCGCTGGTCTACAAAATCATTGACACCCCTCAGCTCTCTCAGCAAGGCATATTGATGTCTCTCTGGGGAGTCATGGTATTGTGTGCCAGGTTGGCTCTAGACTCTAATGCCAATAAAAATAACTTGCTTGAAAAGCACATGGATGACCTTTTTACTCGCCTGGAAAATACATCCCCGGATAATGAAGAGGATCAACACATCATTTCTATGGCCACCAGTTGGCTTGGGAGAACGTGTCCGGTCATCCCCCATTACCAGACAAACAATTCAAAAACTCAAACCGACTTCCGCGATCAACTCCAGTCATGCCTTCCATCTTTGAATATTGAAGAAGAACAGAGTCTGAACTCATTACCTCCGGTTGATCTGCTACTGCCAGACCACAATATGGTGATTGAAATTCAGGGACCGTCTCATTACGTGAGTGGTGATTTCAACACCAGGAATGGTTCGACTCTGCTGAAAATCGCACTGCTGCAAAAAGCAGGATTTGAGGTCATTGAAATCCCGGTTAACCAGCTCAAGAGCCGGGATTCAATAAAACTATATATTGATCAAATAAAGACCAGGATAAACATTTCAGAAAAATGAACTTCTGAACTGTACAGCAGTCTGCTTTTTATATTTTCATGAATTAATGAAATATAATTATGGATACAAGCTCTGCCGGTATCAGCGTTAAATACGCAAGATCAGATAATGATTATCACCGACCGGGTGGCCATGCTCCTTCTTCAAGGCGTGGACGATACAGACATGCCACGGTCAGGCAGTTAGGTGATACCCCACGCACTAACCCGGGGCGCAATACATTTTATCGTAAGCGTCTAAGCAGGGGACAGACTCCCCCTACTTGTCGAGATCGGCTTTTAATGGTTTGGCCCCGAATTTCTCTTTCCAGAGTCGCGGTATCAGTTCCCTGATATCACGGGCCGGTTGGAGGCTGATGCGTTGAAGAACATCAACCAGGTATTTGTAAGGATCGATGCCCGCCAGCAGGCAGCTGGTGATCAGCGTCTGGAACACGGCGACATTGTCTGCGCCTTCTTCCGTCCAGCAGAACATCCAGTTCTTTCTGCCCATCGGAATGCAACGAAGGCCACGCTCAAGATGATTGGTGTCAATCGCTACCGTTGGATCGTTCAGGTAAACCTGAAGCTCCTTTTTCGTAAGCGCCAATTTAACCAGCGTAATAGCCAACCCTACCAGATCAGCTTATTCTTGAGATGCCTTCACTGCCCAGGGTAGAAGCTGCTCCAGTTTCTCAACCGTGTCCGCATAAGGCAGCTCTTTTA
>NZ_JAGHQV010000146.1:0-2589 GCF_017744175.1 Thalassotalea sp. G20_0
CAACAAATAAAACATAAAAGCATACAAATATATTTGTGAAAAACAGTTTTATCTTTTTCATTTAGAATCTATAGAACTCTCAAACTCATAGGTGCTGATTTTTTCTCTGTGTGTGAACATAACGCCTAAATCAGGTGCGCCGTAGGCGTCACCTGGATTTTCTTGTTAGCTGCGTTGCCTTGGATTTATACCCAAATGTCATTTTTAGCCGTTAACTCACCACCAGAGTCACCTGTGTTGACGACACCTTTAGGCTCAATTAAAAGCACCTTACAGAGTTTTTTAGCATACGGCTTATGCTCAACTCCTTTTGGAATAACGAACATTTCACCTTCGTTGAGGGTAACCTTTCCATCTCTGAACTCAATTTCCAAAGTTCCTTCGATAATTACGAAAACCTCATCTGTATCTGGGTGATCATGCCAGACAAACTCACCTTCACCCTTTGCCAGTTTGAATTGGTAATCATTCATTTCAGCTATTACACGGGGAGACCATACCTCAGAAAAAAGAGCATGTTTTTCTTTGAAATTAATAGCTTCATATTTCATTATTTTTGATTACTCCACTCTGTATTTTTGGGTAGCAGCTAACGCCAAATTCAGCGGCAGCGCGTCTAGCGCTGTCCGCTGGAATTTTTTGTTAGCTTACTTTGTCGAGCATCTCAGAGGTTATTGCCTGTCGCTTCAATCTATCATCAGTTAGATTTTCTGTTGATTGTAGAATATCAACAGCCTGTTGAAACGCTTCAACAACACTTCTACCATGCTTTGTAAATTTATCAATTATTTTCTTACAGTATGCTTCGATATGTCGGGAGTTAATATTTGGAACAGTTTTACCCGCAACAATAGCACCCACTAAAGCTATAATATGCCATTTATGCTTTCTGACATTTTGAGGAATGTCAGCACTAGCGACTAATAAGTGAAGTCTATAAAGGGTTAAACATGCTGCATAAAAAACAGATTCTTTAGTATCATCAGAAAAAATTTGTTCTCCCAACTGTTCATACATGCGTTTTGGGTATCTATACGCGAGATCAGGTCGTCCCAGAAACATTGAAGCAACAGCTTTAGCTGCGACATTGACATTAAATACTCTAATTGCTGGTATATCTCTACCTACGTATTGTCTATCACGGCGTTCAAAGTAAATCCTGCCATCTTGGCCATCAAATGTATTAAAGTAATCCTCAACTCGTTTAACAACTGGCCTTAGTGATAAAAATTGTGTTTCTTCAACTTTTGACTGGCTATTTGTAGCTCTAACCAGATCAGAGAAAACATCTTCATTTGAAGTTTCAACAATTTTCAGATTAACCATTATAGAGTCGTTAAGTTTTTCTCTACATTCAAAAAGCACATTTGAAGTTTGGCATCCGTTTACAATTTGAAAATTATCTAAATGAAGTACACTTCCTTGAACACGGACGTCAGGGCTAACAATAGTTATTCCATTATTCAGAACTGGAAATCTAGTAGCTTGGTCAGTTTCGCAAAGCGTATCAGTTATTGATTTATTTACTGGATTATCTAGCCCTAAAAAAGCTCGCACATTTTCTTCAAAAACATGAGTTCTTAGATTTCCGTCTTCATTTAGCAAAAGATTGTCCACCAAATCTTTTGCTTTTACAACTGCCAAATAAGCTTCGTCAATTCCGTGAATTTTTGGTAATGCGGCATTACTGAACATAGGTAGTTCTGCACTTACCGTAGAATAAGTATTGACCCATAAATTAGTTACTTCATCTCTTCCTAGAAAATCGATTTCTATTTCATGGAAATAACCAAGTTCATTAAGCTGCAAAATAAAATCACCTTTTGCTTTTTCAAGAGCATCTGGCTTCTTATAAATCCCAGTTGTAACATACCTAATTGTAATATTAGGTTTTCCATCTCTTATCTTAGGAACATTGCTAATAACGATATCAAAAATACTTCTTGCATTTTTTTGAGCTGTATCATTTGACTCATAATTGTCGGCATTAATAAATCGAAGAATAGACTCTTTAAATTTAAGAAAATCCCCTAAATCAAATGTCTCACTTCTTTTGGACTGAATAAAAATAACTTCAACATCATGATTTTTTCTAGTAGATGAAAACACAGATTTTGCATCTTCATCAGATACAATTAACTCTTCATCTACTATAACTGCGACACCATCCATTCCATCATCGCCAGATCCTGTTGTTACATCCTCCAACTCATAACTATTTGCAAGCCTGGCAGATAAAACCGAGTAATTTACAAAATGTTCAAACTGAACGCTTTCTTCTAAGTGGGAAAGTCCATGACTTTTAGAAAAACTATTTAAATGGGATTTTGTAATCCTATGCATTTAATTATCTCACTATATGATTGTAAGCTAACAGTCGTTTACACGAGTCAGTTTCGCATAACATACTGTAGATTCGCTATACGTACCAGCCGATACCCCCATAAAGCGTGGCTTGCACGGCGTTCTGCATTTTAAAGGCTATACCTTCTGATTCGCATTTTGTGATTTGTATATTTTTCGGTCAAGCAACCCGTGTGATTACAGATTGCTTTATTTTCATTTAAAACAACAGGTTAACCATTCAGT
>NZ_JAGHQV010000147.1:0-2553 GCF_017744175.1 Thalassotalea sp. G20_0
GAACCGCCGGTTGTCTCAAGGCACCAGGGCTGCCCGGGGTTTGATTGGCTGCTGGTGCAGCAGTGTTGCTGTCAGCATCGCTGGTATCATTATCCACGCCCTTATCCTGAAACAGCGCACTTCCATCTGGTGGCTGAAGGTGTCCAGGCTGGCACTGCGGTTGACTGCTGACAGGTTCACGACGCTGGTGGTCGGCCGGGACATTTGTCCGTTGACGTGTTCCTTGACGGGTATCTTTATCTCCGTTGATGTATTGCTGAATCTCCTCTGGTGTCAGGCGGCGCAGGTAGCGCGTATCTTTGGCCTTGATTCGGACATATTCAATTTTTGACCGCAAATAATCCTGAAATGAAGGGCTGAGATAACCGCTGTCCTCTGTTGCCGCATCCTCGTCGGAGGAATCCACCAGCGTTTGCAGTTGCTGATACATCTTCTCATAACATCGACAGGCATTGCTGTAGTCGCCGATTTCTGCAAACAGGTCACCGGCCTGAAGGTTTAATGGAATGAATTTTCCCCGGCTGGCGGCTTGTTCATACAATGTTGCCGCCTTCTCCGGTGATGGATGGTTAATTAATTGCTGCTCATGGAGCCAGCCCATGAGAAAACAGGCATAACCATGGAGATTATCCGGTAATGGCGGTTCGCTGCCCACGGCCTGTTTCAGCAATTGAAAAGCCTCCATCATTTTCTCGCGATGCCGGGGCATATTGTAAATGCGGGTTTTGTCATTAGGTTTGGGGTAGGTCATGACGTTGAAAATATAAGCGAATGCCGTCACCAGGTCCTCTGGTTCCGGAAACAGTGTCGGGCCCTTAAACCAGGTAGCAGACGAAGCAGCCTGCCCCGCTTTTTTGGTTTTGACAAATACGCCGTGGGTGGTTGAGATATTCTTAGCCACGTCCTGAAGACACCGGATTTCGGCTCTCTGGGTAACTGCCCTGGTTAATTTGCTGGCCGGGGTGGAGGTTAGCTGGTTGTTATGTGAATCCTCTGACAAGGCCTCATTTAGTGTGGCCAGCTGATGGGTTATACGAGCCTCGTCAGCAAAAATGGCAATATGTAGAGCCCTGTACAGCACTTCGTGTTCATCGTCTGGCTCGGAAAGGTAACCGGGCTGGTCACGCAGGGGCTCAAGCAGGAATTCATATCTGGAAAACAGTAAAACCGGCGAATCATCGGCTGTATGGGGATAATAATTATTGGTTGTTATGAATCGACTGGCTATGTCGGCCAGACGTTGTGTTATGGCAAAGGGAGATGCCAGAGGTTCGGTGTTGGGGTACAGGCCACTGTCTATGAGTAGTTTGAACCACTGATCCGACAGCCGTTCCTGCTGGCCAGAGCGAAATTGTTTTATTTTCTCTACATCACTGGCCTGGCTGATTGTACCGTTATTTAATGCGTACTGAATAAACCAGGATCTCAGTTGGTTCCGGGTTTGCTCAGCATTCAATATGTTGGCTGTTGCCAAGTGCTGATAAGCTTCTTTACGTTTGCTGCTGGCCTTTTCCAGAAATATGGATGATGTCTCAGCAGCTGCCTTTTTCAGTTGCTGCTCATGCATCTTCAGAAACCTTTCCGACTCAATCAGGCGACAGGCACCCAGTGCTAATATTGCATCGGGCCTCAGGCTGAGGGACACATCCGGTGGCTCGTCTTTAACAACAATAACTCTGCGCTCGTTTTCTGTCAGGATGCCTCCGACTTTCTGTTTCGGATATACCAGATGTACTACCTTGCAGGTACAGCCGTATGGTGATTTTACACCCTCTGCCGGACAACAGGCTCCCCAGAACCACCGGTTAAACTTCTTTATGCCGGATTTATCATCAAGCGCTGGAGAGAAGTTGTTGTTAATGGCAACCTCAAACAGTGTTTTGATCTGCTCAGCGAACGACCAGCGTTGGTTTTCTATGCATATTGACCGAACGACATTATGATCGACACTGACTTTCCTCCCTGCAAAACAATGCGCTTCGGTAAGCGTATTTACTGAATCGCCGTGGGTGCTGAGGATGCTGTCCATAATTTGGTGATACCTGAGTCCCTCCACATGGTGATAAATGAATCTCTCCACATTCTGGCTCCGTACGAAACACCCACAGGAAAATAAAGCTGCTCATCTGAAAACAGGAAAGCTTACTGGATGAACAACCACAGTTTCAGACAGAATAAAGAACAGATCGTTCTGTGGATGAAGAAAAATTTCCCACAACGTTTTTACCATCGATATGACGCTGAGCCTCAGGGTGTCCGGTAGAGGCGCTTTAATGAGAACCAGCCCCGGTTGAGGGAGGCAATATTTTCACTTCCGGGATACAGCAGCCTGAACGTGCTGAAAACATGCCCGAGGCTTCTGGCCTGACAGACAATACCAAACAACCATTCGGTGATCTCAATGGGGGACAGGCTCGGGGTGACCCGTTCCGCAATGTTCAATACATCCACCTCAAAGTTTTCCGGATCCGGTAGCTGCTGGTATTGAATACCTGTTTTTCGGATGATGCTCTGCAGCAGCAAATCCCTTGCCTGGTTCAGGTGCGCAGCGCA
>NZ_JAGHQV010000148.1:0-2534 GCF_017744175.1 Thalassotalea sp. G20_0
CAAGACGGGCCTCCAATGCAGTATTATCTCTGCGTATTTGGTTTTTCTCGTCTTCAGTAAACAGAGAAAATTGTTCCGGGTCTTCGTCTTTCTTCAGCTCTGCCTGTATAGAACTTTCCAGCTCATCCAGAATCATAGAGATGTTTTTGACTTCCCTTGCCTTTAACTTTTCTAAACTGCTGCTCAGGCCATTCAGTCGGTCTTTAGATCGAGCTTCTACTGTTTGAATAATTGCGTCCCTGTGCTTTTCGAAACGTTCATTCAAGGCTGACAATAGCGACTCTGGAACTTTTGTGGGGTTAGAGGCCTGGCTCCAGCTATCGATAATGCTCACACCACGTTCACGAGCAAAACGAGAATCACGCAGATACCCACCGGACAGGGTTAGCTCTTCATGCAACCTATGGTGATTTCCACCTGTAACGACCAGCCTTGAGACAACCATAACTGCTGGGGATTCAATATCTCCATCTGGCAAGGAACGTATGGCAACCCGATGTAATTTTTTCACATCATCCTGAGCCCACACCTCAGCCCGGAGAAGACGTAGGGACATTTGCACCAGCCGGTGGTTCAGGTGAACCAGGACAACATCATCTCTACCTTTTGCCATATCATGATCAAAAGTAATCGGTCGACTTTCACCAGTGTGAGGATGACGTAAGCCTTCACAACACTTAGCCCATGATCCGGTTAAGCTGGGCATTCGATAGGTGCTCCCGTCAGGTGCACCTGCAAGGGGAGCCGCCTGTAAGGCTGGTTTATCTGCTAATGCCAGAGCCGTCTTGACCGTTGCGGCAATACGCTCTGGAGTGAGATGGAACTCTTCTCTGGTTTCCATGATTCTGGCATGTAGGCTGGCTATCTTTTCTTTCAGTTGACGCTCGGATCTAACTAACTTTTTGCTTTGCTCCGCCTTTCTCTCGGCAACCCTTGTGTCAAGATCGTTGCGCTTGCCCAGCATGGCCTCTTCAATTTGCTGTTCAATGACTGGGCCGACACTACCAAGCATCTGCCTCATAGCATCAATCTTTCTTACTGCCCGCATCAGATATTCAGACTGGCCTTCAAGTTTGTTAACGTTAACCGTTGGATTGACCCTCTCTTCGTTGAACTGACTGTCGACGGGATGCCATATATGAACTTCAGAGTGTCGTTGGCCATGACGATCAATACGACCATTGCGCTGCTCCATGACATTAGGGTTCCAGGGGATCTCGACATGAACCAGGTAGCGACAATGGTTTTGTAAGTCGATACCTTCAGAAGCTGCATCAGTTGCCAGCAGGATTCTTACAGGAGAAACATCAGGGTTTGCCTGAAATGCTGCTTTTACTTTTTCTCTTTCGTCATGATCCATACTTCCATGGATGACGTTTAATCTATCCCCACCCAGATCGTTGCTGCTGAGAATTTGATGTAGCCATTGATGGGTTGTTCTGTACTCGGTAAACAGAATGACTCGCTCATTATTCCATTCATCATCAGTTTTAAGGTGGGACTCAACCCAATTGAGAATAGATTGAGCTTTGGCATCAACCCGATTACGCATGGCCTGTGCCCAGGAACGCATCTCTGAGATCAGTTCCTTCTGCTCAGATGACAGAGGGAGAGCATGCTTACCTGCTTCTTCAACAGCTTCGTTTTGAGCGGTCTCATATTCCGCATCGTTAGCAAAGTCCTCTTCTGCCTTGAGTATCCTTTTCTTCAGAATACGTTCATCAAGGGAGCTGCGCTGCTTATGGTTACGCTTGCCTTCGACACTTTGTATATGTTTTTCCAACGTGGAAGCAAAAGCTGCTGGTGATGAGAACAGCCGTTTCTTCAGAAGCTTGTGGATAAACTCGCTACCTTTAACGGAACCCCGCTCTTTGGCAGCTTTGGAGCGGCTGTCACAGTAGTCCTGAAGAATCTTGTGAATGCTTCTCTCTCCCTCGGAGTATGGAACTTTCAGCGCATGGAGCTCTCTGGTTGGGTATATTCTGTTCCCATCAGCATCCACTATGTCCGTCTTCAGTCGCCGTACCATAACCTGAGAGAGCTGTTCTTGGTCTGGCTCAATTGTTCTGGCAAAACGTTGATCATCCAGAAGTTCCAGCAATGAAGTGAAAGACTCTGTATAACCATTGTGAGGGGTAGCACTCAGGAACAAGCGGTGTTGAAAGTGAGGTGCAATGGTTCTGATATAACGGGTTCGCAGACTGTCCACAGCATAATGTGTCGAGCTGGCTGGTGCGATGTTATGCGCCTCATCCACAATCAGAATATCGAACTTTCTGGGGAATCCTGCGTGGGGTGGCAGGATATCTTTCATGGTCCGTAAGCCTTCCCCTGATTTGGCCCAATGCATTGAAGTGATCAGCCTTGGGAATGAAGTCCATGGGTTGGCGTGGATGCCCCTTTTACGGCGGACATCCTTGATGTAGTTGCTGTCTACAATTTTGAATTCCAGGCCAAACTTCTCTTGCATTTCAACACGCCACTTCTCTTGCAGAGAAGCGGGGCAAACGACCAGTACGGTTCTCGCCCTATGG
>NZ_JAGHQV010000149.1:0-2529 GCF_017744175.1 Thalassotalea sp. G20_0
AACGGCAGCACAACAACGGATACCGCTCCAATTAACCCGGAAGCGGGAGTGCCTTATTTCACCTTGAAAGCCGATGGTTGGGGCAGCGGCTGGTCAACAGGCAACGCTATCCGGTTCAATACCGATGGGTGCCTTGCGCCTGTTTGGATTTGCCGGACGGTGCTTTCAGGTCAGGGTACGGAAACAAACGATGATTTTACGCTACAGATCCGGGGGGATGCTGACTGATGCCTGTTACTTTTTATTCTTCAGAAGATCCAGGAGCGCCACAATTTGTTTATTCAGGCTCAAACGGCAGCTATAAAATCGGAATTATTGAAATTATGGATTCCATTCTTGTGAATGGCTATAGCGGCAAGACAGGTCTTGGCTGGACAAAAGTAATGACCAGTGCCGTTGCAGGGAGTGATCGCACCGTTTACAGAAACCAGTCAGCTTATCAATCGGATTGTCATTTGCTGGTCGAGAGCAGTCCAACTAATTCAGGCTGTTTTAAAATGCAGATTGCTGATGTTGTTTCATCCCCTGAAGATTACTCCGGCTATAGTCAGGTAATTAATGTTTATGTAAGTGGCTACAAATGGATGGCTGTTGGCGATGAACGGAGTTTTATTTTCATTGCATACCCATCAACTATGTATAACTACACCAGCAGCAATTTCCACCTTGTTGTGCCTTTGTGTATTTACATTGGTGATGTTGACCACTTAAACAATATGACACATGTTGGTCATGCTTTGATTACGGATTCGATGTTTGCAGGCACTATGGAAACTGTCACAAGCTATAGCAGCAGACCGACTTTTTTTGATGACTTTGGGAATAACATCTTAACGAACAAGACAATTCGACCAGTAACACAGGTTCCCGGTGAGGAATGGTCTGAAAACGATTGCTATCATTTTTTGACCAGCATTTTGCCTGAAAATAATGCTAACGCAGCAGGTGCTGGAAAAAACATCTCTTCATTTGAGCAGGCTGCACAGCTCCGTGTCCCTTGGTTTCTAGTCATTAATCAAATATACGTCTATCGACTACGGGGACTGTACAATATTTTTCCGATGCTTCAGCACAATGATGAGAGTGGTAAGGCGCACATGCTAAAGCCTCTTAATATAGATGGTATAGAATACAGGGGAACCAAGCAGAACACTGATCGATTTAATGGAGTTCCGATGTCTTATTACATTCAAACATCAGGAGACTGGTAATGTTTACGGCATCATGGCATCTGTTCTCAGAAAAGCCTCCTGCTTATGCAAATCGAATCGTCGGAACATTAACCGTAGATGGCCTGCCTTATGAAGGTATAGTGTTTGCACTTGCTGTAGGAAAACTAAGTTATATCTCCGGTCAACATGTAAAAAACGGCGATTTTCACATTCAATTAATCCCGGAAAAGTACAGCACCAAAACCTTAAATCTGTTGGTTTTTAAAGATGGTCGGGCGCTCGCCAGTGAACCCGTTACTCCCGACAGCGTGGTTGTCTATGACCTCACCATCAGCACCAGCGGAGGCGGTGGTGCGCCAACGGGCGACCCGGCCACCATCAGCGGCAAGGTAGAGCGAGTGCTGGACAATTTGGCCGAACCCGCAGCAAGGCAACTGGTGGCCATTGAGCATAAGCCCGATGGTACATGGGCGGTGATCGGCAATACGACCAGTGACGCAGGAAATGGCAGCTATACGCTGGATGTGCTGACCGAAGGCGGTGATACTTTTGTGCTGACGATGGACGAATACGGTGTTCCTTTCACGGCTACAGCTTCTGTGGTTCAGGGAGAGTTAATTCATCCCACCGTACCCAATGGCCATGTTTACCGGGTTGAAGCAGGCGGCAACTTGCCAGCTACCGAACCAACCTGGTGGATTGATACCGGCACCAACCATACTCGCACCATTGAAGGGGATATCACCCTCCGGGCGATTCCTTTTTATCGGCCTCTGGCACACGGTCCCATCAAAGCAGAACCCACTCTATGAGTTATGAGGTTCCCACCGATAGCCCCGAGTTCAGGTTGACCGGCGTTCCCTATGCCATATCGTCGTCGGCTATTGCTGACTTTTCTTTTGATGGCAAGCCGCTGGTTTATTATGCGCCACCTCCCGGATTGGTTCGCCCTTATGGAAGCCAATGGCAGGGTGCGCTTAGTCGCCAGCAGGGCTTTACTGCGGGCTATTCTACCAGTCGGCCTGTTAGCATTACCCGGAGGCAAAGTAGTCAGCAGGCAAAGCCTGTGGAAGCCTCACCGCTTGGGCTGTTTTGGGGAGCAGTGGCTAAAAAGGGAGTTAAGGTCAGTTTTAGTCATGGCCAGAGCCAGAAGAAAGAGGCGACAGCTGACGACCGTTGGCAGCAGCCAGAGCGAAAAGAAAGCGGCAAGCAGAGTGCATGGGATAAAAGCATTCAAGCCCAGGATCAGGAACAGGCCTTCCCTTGGAACCATCCACCTGAGAGGGATAGCAACGTATCCGAAGGCATGCAGTCGGTTGATCTATACCGGAACAGCGAGACAAAAAGCCCTGCCTAT